>NZ_JBMERR010000007.1:0-207106 GCF_048820915.1 Cribrihabitans pelagius
TCATCAACGCGTGGCTTGCCGTGGGACTTGGGGAAGAAAGGCTCAAGGCGCGCCATCTGCGCGTCAGTTAGCCAGAAAAGATCAGACATGGTCACCGCTCGTTTTCGAGCCGTGAATCATACCGATAGCCGAAAATCAATGGGTCCTGACCCTAGGCTCTGAACCCATTGATTTCAGCCGTTCGACATAATTCACAGGTTGAAAATCGAGCGATGACATGAGCGACCTCTTCTGGTTGGATGACGAGCAGATGGCCCGTCTGGAGCCCTTCTTTTCCCAAAGCCCCGCGGCAAGCCGCGGGCTGGCGGCCGACGTGTCCTGAGCGGGATTATCTTTATCAATCACAATGGCTTGCGGCAGCGGAATGCGTCCAAAGTGTACGGCCCTCACAGTGAAAAGGGACCGTCGCCCCAGGGAGGCGGCGTAAGCCCGCTGAACGCTGCACAACCGCTGGAAGCGATGGAGCGGCAAGGGCGTTTTTGCGCGGGCCTGCCAGGCCTGGCGGCGGAACACGGTGAAGAGAAGACCGTCAAGGTCGATGCAACCTGCCTCAAGACCCGCCGGACAGCGACCCGCATGGGCGTCAAAATAGGGGCGCGGACGCCTGATAGGCCGAACCAAGGGCGGGATGAACACCAAGCTGCACACGGTCTGCGGCAGCCAGGGCCGACCGGTCAGCTTGTTGGTCACTTCCGGTCAGGTTAGCGATTATTTCGGCGCAAGGGCATTGGTGAACAGCCTGCCAGGTGCCGATTGGCTCCTGGGGATCACGGCCGTGGCGCTGATTGGTTCAGAGAAGCGTTGAAAGACAAAAGCATACGCGCCTGCATCCCCGGCCGGAAGCGACGCAAGATGCCCGTCAGATACGGCAAGCACCGATACAAACGGCGCAACCGTATCGAAATCATGTCCGGCAGGCCCAAGGATTGACGCCGGGCCGCAAGCCGGTACGACAGGTGTCCAAAGGTGTTCCTGTCCGCCATCGCTTCCGCCGCAACCGTCATGTGCTGGCTGTGAAGCAAGAACGAGGCCTGACTCTAGCTCATCCGGTCGCGCTGCAGCATCGGTGTCACGCCGAAAGCAGCACGGTAAACGCGGGAAAAGTGTCCGGGGCTGTCAAAGCCGCAGGCCAGCGCCACTTCGGTCACCGAGGCTTCGGTCTGCAACAGCAGATGACGCGCGCGTTCAAGGCGCATCTCCATGAAGTACTTCTTGGGAGAGGTATTGAGGAACTTGCCGAACAGCCGCTCCAGCTGGCGGGCGGATATGCCCAGCTCCTGCGCGATGACCGAGGGCGACACCGGATCATCCAGCCGGTCGTGCATGATCTGGATCGCCTTGGCGAGGTGCTTGTTGCGCATGCCGTTGCGCGATTGCAGCGACACCCGCTGCGCCGCGGTGGCGTGGCGCACTGCGTTGTAGACCATCTGATCCGCCACCGCGACCGAGAGGTCATAGCCGTGGTCGCGTTCGATCAGGTGCAGCATCAGGTCGGCGGTGGCGGTGCCGCCCGAGGCGGTCACGTATTTCTCGTCGGCGACAAACACGTTGCGCACCAGGTTCACTTCCGGGAACTCCTCCATGAAGCTGTCGTGGTAGTCCCAGTGGATCGCCGCCTGCATGCCGTCCAGGAAGCCCGCCTTTGCCAGGACATAGGCGCCCGAGCACAAGGCTCCTATGCGGATGCCGCGGCTGCGGGCGCGGCGCAGGGCGGCAATGAGGGCGCGGTTGTCCTGCTCCTTCATGCGGATGCCGGACAGCACGAACAGCCGGCCGCAGTCCGGCAGGCTGTCAAAACCGTGGTGCACCAGCGTGACCGACTGGTTCGAGGCGGTGGCGGTCTCGCCGTTCTGCGAGGCAAAGGACCAGCGGTACAAGGGCTTGCCGCTGATCAGATTGGCAATGCGCAAAGGGTCCACGGCGCAGGAAAACGCCATGTGGGTGAAATCCTCGACCAGGGCAAAGACGAAGTGCTGGCTCTCGGGCATTTCAGGCTCCTTGAGGCGGGCAGCGCTGCGCAGGGACCCCGCGCAGCGCCTCAGCTATTATTCCGCAGCGGCGCGGGCGGCGTCCAGCCAGGCGTCATAGTCCGCGCGGTTCTCCTCGATCCAGGCGTCGACATGGCGGCCGATGTCGCGGGAGCTGTCCTCGCCATCCGCCATCTTCTTGTTCTGGGCCGAGATGTCGTTGACGTCGATCTTTGCAACCTCGAACAGTTTCGCAGCGGCCGGGTTGGCCTCAAGGAAGGCGTCGGCGGCGAGTACGTACATGCTGTCCACCGCAAAGCCGAGGTTCTTGCCGTTGAACTCGGTGTTGGCCTCCGCCCCGTCCGGCAGCGAGGTGTAGGGGACGTTCAGCCATTCCACATCCTGGCCGGGAACAAGGGCGCCGGAAACCCAGTAGGGCGTCCAAGTGTAATAGATGACCGGTTCGCCATTGGCGTGCAGAGCAATCGTCTCCGCGATGATCGCGTTGTAAGCCCCCTGATTGTGAGTGACGGTATCACGCAAGCCGAACTCGGTCAGCTGATGCTCGATCACGCGCTCGCAGCCCCAGCCCGGGACGCAGCCCGCCAGGTCCGCCTTGCCATCGCCGTTGGCGTCGAACTTCGCCGCGACGTCCGGGTCCTGCAGGTCGCCGAGGCTGGTGACGCCCGCATCATAAGAGGCCTTGTCGACGAGATAGCCCTGCAGCATGCCGTCGACGAAGGGGCCAACCTTCTCCAGCACGTCTTCGCCGCCCGATTCCTCGAAGAAGGCGGAATGCAGCGTGTTCCAGTGGATCGGGTAGAAATCCGCATCCCCGGTGCCGACCGCCAGATGCGCGGTCTGGATTTCGGTCTCCAGCGGTTCGGCAACCGTGTAGCCAAGATCCTCCAGCGCGCGGAACAGGATGCGCGACTGGAAGTATTCCTCGGCGATCAGACCGATGACCGGGCGCACGGTGACGCCTTCGCCGGGGGTCTCGCTGGCTAGGGCGGCGCCTGCAAGCATTGTGCTTGCGGCCAGGGAAAAGGTGAAGGTGGTCCTGAACATGGAAAATCGCTCCTCTGTCTGTGCTCAGTTTTCTTTGGTTCTTGAGTTGTGTCTCAGGCCCGGCCCGCGAGGCGCAGCACGGCGCCCACCGGGCCGCCCTGCCACCAGTGCCGGTGGCCGCGGTCGCGCCCGGCCCGGCCCATGCCCTGGGTAATCCGGTCCAGCACGATGGCGAGGATCACGATGCCGAGGCCGCCAACGATGGCCTTGCCCGCATCGAGCCGGCCCATCGCCCGCAGCACCTCGTTCCCCAGCCCCTTGACCGAGATCATCGAAGCGATCACCACCATCGACAGCGACAGCATGATGGTCTGGTTGACGCCCGCGAGGATGGTCGGCGTCGCGAGCGGCAGCTCGACTTTGAAAAGCACCTGTGCGGGGCTCGCGCCGAACGCGCGCGCGGCCTCCACCACCGAGGCGTTAACGCCGCGGATGCCAAGCGAAGTGAGCCGGATCATCGGCGGCAGCGCAAAAATGATGGTCACGATGACGCCGGAGACATTGCCGATCCCGACCAGCATCACCACCGGCACCAGGTATACGAAGGCGGGGATGGTCTGCATCGTGTCGAGCACCGGCCGGATCGCCTTTTCCAGGCGGTCGTTCTTGCCCGCGAGCACGCCCAGCGGCAGGCCGATGATGAAACACAGGATCACGGCGGAGACCACGATTGCCAGCGTCGTCATCGCCAGCCCCCAGGCGTTGGGCGACAGGAAGCCCAGCACGGTCAGGCAGGCCCCGACCAGCACCGCGATGCGCGGCCCGGCTGCCTGCCAGGCGATCAGCACCAGGATCAGCAGCATCACCAGCGGCGGCACCGCATTCAGGGCGCCGTCGATGCCGGTGATCATCTCGTTGAAGAAGTTCTTCACCGGCTGGATAGCGCCGCGGTTGGAAATTGCCCATTGCTTCACTCCATCGGCGCTGCCGGCGATGCCGAGATCGACTGAGGAGAACGGGTCGAGTATCGAGAAGGTCTGTTCTTCGGCCATGGGATGCGTCCTTATTCCGCTGCCTGCTGCAGGGCGCTGGTCTCGCCCTTGATGCCGCGCAACAGCGCGTTCTTAGTGACCACACCCAGCGCCTTGCCGTCGGCCCTCACGACAATCGGGTGCTGGGTTGCGATCGAGAGGTTCAGCAGGTCGTCGAGGGAGTGGTCCGGGTGCGCCTCCGCCCATCCGGCCATGTCGGCCGGACCCTTGCGCTGCTCATAGGCGGCAACCGGCTCCATGATCCGGCCTGCCGAGATCAGGCCGAGCTTGGAAATCCCTGCAACGAAGTCGGCGACATAGTCGTCGGCCGGGTTGGTGACGATATCTTCGGGCGTGCCGACCTGCACCAGGGCGCCGTCTTTCATGATGGCGATGCGGTGGCCGATCCGGATCGCCTCATCCAGGTCGTGGGTGATGAAGAGCGTGGTTTTCTTCATCTCGGCCGAGAGCGCCATGAACTTGTCCTGCAACTGGCGGCGGATCAGCGGGTCGAGGGCCGAGAAGGGCTCGTCCATCAAGAGGATCGCGGGATCGGCGGCGATGGCGCGGGCGAGGCCGACGCGCTGCTGCATGCCGCCCGACAGCTCATCCGGGTATTTCTGCTCCCAGCCGTCGAGCTCCACCGCCTTGATGGCCCGCAGGGCGTTGTCGCGGCGCGCCTTGGCGCTGTGGCCGCGCACCTCCTGGCTGAAGGAGACGTTCTCCAGCACCGTGCGGTGCGGCATCAGCGCCATGTTCTGGAACACCATCCCGATCTTTTCGGCCCGAAGCTGACGCAGATCGCGGGCCGACAGCGCATTCACGTTCTGCCCTTCGATGAAAAGCTGCCCCGACGTGGGTTCGATCAGCCGGTTCACGTGGCGAATCAAAGTGGATTTTCCCGAGCCTGAAAGCCCCATGATGCAGAAGATCTCACCGCGCCCGACGCTGAAGCTCGCATCCTGCACGCCAACAACGCAATTGAAGCGGTCGCGCACTTCAATCTTGCCAAGCCCCTGTTCCTGAACAGCTTTCATCGCCTCATCCGCATGCTTTCCGAAGATCTTCCAAAGTCTCCGGCAGTCGATGACGGCGTCTTGCGGGTTTCCAGTCACATCAATCCTCCAACAAGTAGATTTGAGAATACTGCACGTTTTCTTATTGTATACCAGCTGTATTTTAGTCTAGTACGAGTCGTACAGCCAAGTTGCGCATGCCTTTGCGGCGGGTCATTCTGGCGCCCTGCACTGGTGATTGACGGAGGCGAAAGCTTTGAAAGACGCAGCCAAACTAAGAAAGACAGAGGCCTATGCGAGCCTGAAGCAGCGAATCCTGACCCTGGTCCTGGCACCGGACGAGGATCTGGATGAGCCCCGGCTCTGCGAGGAATTCAGCCTGTCGCGCACCCCGCTGCGCGAGGTCTGCCGCCAGATGGCGGGCGAAGGCTACCTGGTGCTGCGCGAAAACCGCCCGGCGCGGGTGTCGGGCATGTCCTACACCACCCTGCGCGACTTCTTCCTAGCCGCACCGATGATCTATGGCGCGGTGCTGCGCCTGGCCGCCGCCAATGCCCGTCCGGAGCAGATCGCCGCGCTGAAGGCCGCGCAGGAGGAGTTCCGCGCCGCACTGCGCACTGGCTCGGGCGCCGACCGGGCGCTGGCCAACAACCGTTTCCACGAGATCACGGGCGAGATGGCGGGCAACGTCTACCTGCTGCCTTCCTTCCAGCGGCTGCTGATCGACCATGCCCGCATCGGTATGACCTTCTACCGTCCGCAAAACGCCGAAATGGCAGAGAACCTGTCGGAGGCGAGCCAGCAGCACGACGCCATAATCGCCGCCATCGAGGCAGGCGACGAGACCGCGGCAGCGCAGCTGGCCGAGGACCACTGGAACCTGTCGCGCGGACAGATCGAACTTTTCGTCATGCCCTCGGCGCTGGATGTGCCGATGGGCACATTCACCCGCCAATCCCCAGTCTAGAGGACCCCGAATGACCCCAATCTTCCAATTCCGAGGGATCTACACCCCGGTCGTGACACCCTATGACGACGGCGGCCGGGTCATTTGGGACGCGCTGGCCGATGTCATCGAATACCTGGTCAGCCAGGGCGTGCATGGCATCATCAGCGGGGGGTCGACGGGCGAGAACTACGCCCAGAGCGTGGAAGAACGGCTGGAGCTGGCCCGCTTCACCCGCGAAAGGCTGAACGGGCGGCTGCCGCTGGTGGTGGGCACCGGCGCGATGATGACGCCGGATTCGATTGCGCTGGCCGCGGGCGCCCGGGAGCTTGGAGCCGATTCGATCCTTCTTGCGAGCCCCGCCTACTCGGTGCCGACCGACCGGGAGAACGCGTTGAACGCGCTGGCGATCGACAAGGCCGCCGATCTGCCGGTGATGCTCTACAACTACCCGCACCGCACCGGCACCATGATGGGCGAGGAGTTCCTGGACCGGGTCGGGCGCAGCCGCAACTTCTGCGGCATCAAGGAAAGCTCGGGCGACATCAACCGGGTGCATCTCCTGGCGCGCGACTACCCGCATATCCAGCTGGGCTGCGGCATGGACGATCAGGCGCTTGAGTTCTTCGCCTGGGGCGCGCCCTTCTGGGTCTGCGGCGGCTCGAACTTCCTGCCCGCCGAGCATGTGGCGCTCTACAATGCCTGCGTGACCGACGGAAACTTCGCCAAGGGCCGCCGGATCATGTCGGCGATGCTGCCGCTGATGCGGGTGCTCGAACAGGGCGGCAAGTTCATCCAGACCATCAAGCACGGTGTCACCATGAACGGGATCTCTGCCGGAGAAATGCGCCCGCCCCTCAAGGGGCTGAACAAGGACGACAAACGCGCGCTGGAACAGGTTGTGCGCGTCCTGAAAACCACCATTGCCGAAATTCAAGCTGAGGGCTGATCCATGTCTCTGCTGACCACCGAAGAATACAAGGCCCTCGCGGCCACTCTCGATCTGCCGGAAGGCGCCTTCATCGACGGCGGCTTCCGCCCGGCGGCCTCGGGCAAGACGTTTGAGACCGTGAACCCGGCCACCGGCGAGAAGCTTGCCGATATCGCCGCCTGCGGCGCCGCGGACGTGGACTTCGCCGTCGAAAAGGCCCGTGAGGCGTTTGACGACGGCCGCTGGTCCCGCTTGCACCCGTCCGCGCGAAAGGACGTGCTGATCCGGCTATGCAAGCTGATGACCCGTAACGCGCGCGAGCTGGCGCTGATGGAGAGCCTGGATTCGGGCAAGACTATCTATGACTGCGAAACCGTCGACGTGCCCGAGGCCATCCACTGCCTGAAGTGGCACGCCGAAGCGATCGACAAGATCTACGACCAGGTCGCGCCTGCCTCTGAAGACCATATCGCCCTCGTGGTGCGCGAGCCCATTGGCGTGGCGGGCCTGGTGCTGCCCTGGAACTTCCCGCTGCTGATGCTCGCGTGGAAGATCGGCCCGGCGCTGGCGGCCGGCTGTTCGGTGGTGGTGAAACCCGCGGCCGAGACCACGCTCACAACCTTGCGGGTGGCCGAGCTGGCCCATGAGGCAGGCCTGCCCCGCGGCGTGCTGAACGTGGTGCCCGGCAGCGGCGCCGGGGTCGGCGAGCCGATCGGCCGGCACTTGGACATCGACCTGGTCTCCTTCACCGGCTCCACCGCCACCGGCAAGCGCTTTCTCACCTATGCGGCGGAAAGCAACGCCAAGGAGGTGGTGCTGGAGATGGGCGGCAAGAACCCCGCCATCGTGATGGAAGATGCCGAAAACCTCGACCGCGCCGCCGCGCATATTGTGAATGGCGCCTTCTGGAACATGGGCGAGAACTGCTCCGCCGTCTCCCGCCTCATAGTCCACAAGGACGTGAAAGCAGAGCTCCTGGAGCGCATCGCCCATCATGCCAGATCCTGGAAAGTGGGTGATCCGCTGGACCCGCAGACCCGTGTCGGAGCGCTGGTCTCCAAGGCGCATTTCGACAAGGTTTGCGGATACCTCGCCAAGGCGGAGAAGGTGATCCTCGGCGGCAAGACCTACGACGGCGCCTTTGTCGAACCCACCGTGGTCAATGCCTCCGGAAATGACTCAGTGCTGGCGAAGGAAGAGATTTTCGGCCCGGTGCTGAGCGTCATCGAGGCCGCGAATTTCGACGAGGCGATCCGCATCGCCAATGATACCGAATATGGTCTCTGTGCATCGATCTTCACCACCAACGCCAAGCGCGCGATCCGCGGCGCTCGTGCTCTTCGCGCCGGGACGGTGACCGTCAACAGCTTTGGCGAAGGCGATATCTCCACACCCTTCGGTGGCTATAAGCAGTCGGGTTTTGGCGGCCGGGATAACTCCCTTCATGCCCATGACCAGTACACCCAGCTCAAGACCATCTGGATCGACCTCGCCGATGATGCGGATGAGGCCGTGTCTTGACACGCTACTGTGCCAAACGGCTGCCGGTTCAAATGGGGCCGGCGGCCTGGAACACGATCCTCGGGCCGCAATCGGCACCTGAGCCGCTGACCGAGGACACCGGCGCGGATTTCGTCGTGGTGGGCGCGGGTTTTGCCGGCTTGTCGGCGGCGCGGCGGCTAACGCAGCTGCAACCTGATGCGCGTACTGTGGTGCTGGAGGCCGGACGTGTGGCCGAAGGCTCTGCCGGGCGCAATTCCGGCTTCATGATCGATCTGCCGCATGACCTCGCGTCGGACGATTACGCAGGTTCGGGTGATGACCGGGTGATGATCGCCCTGAACCGGCAGGCCATCGGCTTTGCCGGGGCGGCGGTGGACGAATACCAGATCAACCCTAACTATTTCGACCGGGCGGGCAAGGTGAATGGCGCAGCCAGCGTCGCGGCTGCCCGCCATAACGAGAGCTACGCGGCCCATCTCGCCTCGCTGGGCGAGCGCAGCGAAATGCTGGATGCTCAGGCGATGCGGGAGCTCACCGGCTCACCGCATTACGTCGGCGGTCTTTATACGCCGGGGACGGTGATGTTGCAGCCGGCGGGCTATATCCGCGGGCTGGCGGCGGGGCTGAGGCGCGCGGGCGTGCGGATCTGCGAAGATTCGCCGGTCACTGGTTTCACCCGCGAGGGCAGCGACTGGGTAGTGAAAACGCGGAGCGCGCAGGTGACGGCGCCGCGCGTCATCCTGACCGTGAACGGTCACTTGGAAAGCTTCGGCATCGAGAAGGGCCGGCTGATGCAGCTGTTCCTCTACGCGGTGATGACGCCGGAACTCGACGCCGGGGCGCTGGCCAAGCTTGGCGGAGCATCCCGCTGGGGCGTTACCCCGTCCGACCCGATGGGCACCACCATGCGCCGCATCGATACGGGGCAGGGCGGCAATCGTATCGTCACCCGCACCTGCGCGACGCTTTTGCCCAATGCGCGCCCTTCGGCGCGGGAATTGCGCCGCGCGGCGCAGGTGATGCAGCGCAAGTTCGACCAGCGCTTCCCGCAACTGGCGGGTATGAAGATGGAGCACGCCTGGGCCGGGCACCTCTGCCTCAGCCTCAACGGGGTCAGCGTCACCCGTCAGGTGGAAGAGGGCGTGTTCTCCGGCTGTGTGCAGAACGGGCTGGGCACCGCGCGCGGAACGCTGACGGGCATTGCGGCAGCGGAGCTGGCGGCAGGAACAAGCAGCGAGATATCGCGGTATTTCAGCTCAGAGGCGCGCCCCAAACGTCTTCCGCCGCAACCCTTCCGCCAGATCGGCGCCAATGCGGTGCTGCGCTGGAAAGAATGGCGGGCTCGGGACGAATAACCCCGGTGCTGCCGGGTAAAGGGTAACGAGCGGCAGAGCGCCTGCCGTTCTTGTCGTTTTGGACCCAAGCAAAAGGCCCGCCCTCGGAGGCCAAGGGCGGGCAAGGTGGTCCGGGGGGATTCAGTAACTCTGGTTCAGCTCGTCCGCGGCAGGTATTTCCCGCTCACGCCGGGCGATATAGGCAAGGAGTTCCTCGTTTTTGGCTTCGTCGAGCTTTGGCTCCTGATATTCGGACAGGAGCTTCTTTGCGCGGGTCAGAGCCCGTCCGGTGATCTCGACGCTGCCCTCGGCCTGCCATTGTTCGATCGAGTTGTTGTCGAACAGCTCCGGCATGAAGAACGCCTCCTGGAAGTTCTCCAGCGTGTGCGGGTGACCGAGGTAGTGGCCGCCCGGGCCCACATCCGGCACCGCCGCAACCGCCTGGTCGAAATCGTCCCAGCGGGGGCCTTGCGCCATCCGGTAGCCCATGGCGCATTGCTCTGCATCGACGATGAATTTGGCAACCGAACAATGCATGCCGGCTTCATTCCAACCGGCCGAGTGCCAGATGTAGTTGGCGCCTGCGTGCAGCACGGCCGACAAGGTCGTTGCGCTCTCATAGCCGGCTTGCGCGTCAAAGGTCTTGGCCCCGCCAAGCGTGTTCGAAGTCCGCCACGGCACGCCATAGTGGCGCGCCATCTGGCCGATCATGAAGTTCATCAGCGAAATTTCTGGTGTGCCTGCCATCGGCGCGCCGGACTTCATGCTGACGGTCGACAGGTAATGGCCGTAGATCGCGGGTGCGCCCTTGCGGATCACCTGCGTGTAGGCGAGCGCCGAAAGCGCCTCGGCATTGAGTTGCGCGACAGCCGCAGGGACCGATGCAGGCGTGTTGGCCCCGCCGAGGACGAAGGGCGAGCACAGCACAGGCTGCTTGCGTTTGCAGAAGGCGCGCATCGCCCCGAGCATGGTTTCGTCCCACACCAGCGGCGAGTTGCCGTTGCAGTTGCCGGTGGTGACGGGATGCTCCTCAAGGAACTCCTCACCAAAGAGGATTGCGCACATCTCCATTACGTCCTCGGCATTCTTGGGGCTCGTGGTCATGCCCATGAACATCTTGTCCGAGTGTTTCATCGAGGAATAAGTGATGCGCAGGTGGCGCTGGCTGATCGGATGGTCGTAGGGCTCCACGATGTGATGCGCCGAGGAATGCAGCGCAGGCAGCATGTGGGAGAGCTTGTGGAACATCGCGAGGTCTTCGAGCGTGGGGTTGCGGCGCACGTCGTCGAGATCGCGCAGGAAGGGCGCGCCCGTCATTGGGACAAACACCGAGTGTTTGCCGCCAAGCCGGACGTTGTTGACGGGATTGCGCGCGTGATAGGTGAACTCTGACGGGATGGTCGCGATCAATTCGCGCACCAGGCCCCGGTCGGGATAGACCATCTCGCCCTCGACTTTCGCACCGGCGCGCTTCCAGTCCGACAGCGCTGTCTCGTCGCGAAACTGAACACCGACATTTTCAAGAATATCCATTGAAGTATTGTCGATGCGTTCAACCTGTGCGCCGTCCATGACCTCGCAGAGCGGCAGTGCGCGGGTCAGTCCCGGCAACATGGTGAAATCGCTCGCGGTGCGAAGTGTTCGGCGGGCGGATCGACCTCCGGAGCGGCTGCGGGAACGGATGAGAGTCTCGGTCATGGCGGGGTCTCCTTTTGACGTCAGTCTGCTGAGACACCCGTGGGCGCGCCTGCAAAATACCGAAATCTGCTTGCAGGAAGCGACCTGTATCAGCTGCAGCTCGGCTTTCAGAGTTGCAGTTAAGATCATCGTGAATACTTCAGCTCAGAAGTCAGCGTTCTGGGTGCCGGCCGCAGGTCATACCCGCAGCACCCAATGGGTCCATCCCACATTGATGAACGACCGCTTTCGGGAAGGCGGCTTCTCGGCCTTGCGTCTGCAGCGCAGCCTTGGGCTCAGGACCCATCGATTTCCGCTAATCTGCACAATTCACTGTTCGAATAACGAGCGGTGATATGTCAGATCTTTTCTGGTTGAGCGACGCGCGGATGGCGCGTCTTGAACCTTTCGTCGGGAAGTCAGCACCCGACGCTGTTTTCTACTCCTCCTCAAATCCCGAAGTCCCATGGCATATCACGCGTGGATGACCGCGTGTGTTGAGCGGGATCATCTTTATCAATCGCAATGGCTTACGGTGGCGCGGCGCACCCAAGGAAGACGGTCTGCACAATGAAGAGAAGACCGTGAAGGTCGACGCGACCTATCTCAAGGCGCATCGCACGGCATCGAGCCTCGCGGTAATGGAAGGGGACGTGAACGCCTGATCCCTTGCCCGGCAGGGCATTGCGCAGCGATGTCCCGAGAGGGTGCGCACCAAAGGTGGCATAAACACCAGGCTGCACGCCGTCTGCGACGGTCAAGGCCGCCCGCTGGCCTGTTTGTCACTGCTGGGCAGGTGAGTGATTACACCGGGGCACGGGCGTTGTTGAGCAGCTTGCCCAAAGCCGGGTGGCTGCTCGGGGATCGCGGCCATGATGCCGGTCAGTTTAGAGAAGCGTTGAAAGCCAAAGGGATACGCGCATGTATCCCGGGGCGAAAGCAACGGAAGACACCCGTCCAATACGACAAGCGCCGATACAAACGGCGCAACCGGATCGAGATCATGTGCGGCGGCCTCAAGGACTGGCGTCGCGTCGCAACCCGATACGGCGGATGCGCGAAGGTCTTCCTATCCGGCATGGCTCTCGCCATTCCCGTGTTGAACCTGAATGGAGGACTACGGGATCAAACTGTTTGGCGGACTGAATGTGTCGCTGGCCAAGACTGGGATCTGCGTGGTCATTGAGCACGGAAAGATCATCCGGGAGGCCCAGGCCGCCAGTGAGCCGGAACCCTCGGTCGTATGGCTCCAAGCACTGGAAAGAACCATTGCCCCTGCCAGTCTTGAGGCCGGCCCTCTGCCGCAATCGCTGCATCGTGGACTGACGTCGGTGGGACTGGATGCCGTGCGGATGGAAACCCGGCAGGTCAAGGGTGCCCTGAAATCAATGCCGATCAAGACTGACCTCCGGGACGCCGAGGGGATTGCCCGGATGCTTCATCTCGGGTGGTTCCGCCCAGTCCATTGCAAGTCGGTCCCGGCGCAGGAAATCAGGGCCATGCTCCCAGCGCGTGAGACCATTCAGCAGAACATGATCGCGCTGGAGCTGTCCCTGCGCGGTTTGCTTCGGAACTTCGGCTCAAGGCCGACGCAATCTCCCGCGGGGAATTCGAAGCGCGCATCCGGGAACCGGTGAGCGGAAACATGATGCTTGAGACAGCGGCGCACCCGATGTTTCGCGCGAGAATTGCGCTGCGTCTGGGGTTGGCAGCACTCAAACGACGCGTCCGGCAGATGGCATCTGAGGACCCTTTCTGCATGCGGCTGATGGCTATGTCCGGTGCCGGGACCGTCGTTGCGCTGACGTACCGATCCGCAGCCGATGATCCGCCGCGCTTCCGCTCATCCAAGAATGTTGGCCCTTGGGCCGGCCTCACACCTTTCAGGAGCCAGTCCGGTAACCGCGTTGTCCCGGGCGGCATCACCCGGGCCGACAGCGTAAATCTGCGCCGAACTCTGTGCCATACGGCCGCAGTGATGATAAACCGCGGCCGATCTGCCTGGCTCGGGACACGGGGCACACAGATCGCCAGGCGCCGGGGCCGCAAGCGGGCCATGGCAGCCCTCGCGCGCCGCATTGCCGTGATCCTGCACCATATTTGGGCCGGCGGAGCGGCCTTCCGGTGGGAGGCCGCAGCGAACCCATGGCCCCGCCGGAAAGTACGCCTGATCGCCGGCACTTGAGGTCCCCAAGGGACGTGGTTCCGAGGATGCCCCAAGTCATCCACGCTGCAATACCAGAAGGTAAAATCTCCAGCTTCCGGCTGCCAGGAGCCGGCGCAGTGCGGGCTGCTCCGAGGCGGGGGGCCTCGACAGCCGCTGGTCGATCAGTAATCCGAAACCAGCAGGTGCAGCGGAGCTTCGTCCTCCTCGACTTCGGCAAAGCGGCCGATCGGGGCCTCGAAGACATTGTCGGTGTCGTCATCGTTGACCGTCGACACCTCTCCGATCAGGCAGTCCCCGCCTTCAGCCCAGAATGCATGCCAGATGCCGGGCAGCAGGGTGACGCTTTCGCCCGGAGCCAGCCGCAGGCGGCCGCCAGCCTCCAGAGTCACATTGCATCCGTCGCAGGGCACGCTGACCTTCGACTGCCGGTCAATGCCGCCGTCCGCGCCGGGGGCATACAGCTCCACGATCAGATCGCCGCCGCCCCGGTTGATGATGTCTTCCGCCTTGACGTTGTGGCGGTGCATCGGGGAGAGCTGCTGCTCGCGCGAGATCATGATCTTCTCGGCGTAGAGCATGCCGCGGCCGGACGACAGCGTGTCCAGCGTCCCGTTGCGCGCGGTAAAGAGGAACAGGCCGAGCTCGTCGAAACGGCCCTCGCCGTAATCGGTGATGTCCCAGCCCAGCTTGCGCGCGCGGATCAGGTCGCCGTCCGGCCCGCGCAGCCGGTCCGGCTGCCAATAGGCAAAAGGCGGCAGGTGCACGCCAAGAGTGCGCATGAAGGCCTCGCCCTCACGCAGGATTTCGTTGACCTTGGATCTCTTCATAGCCCGGTAATATCCTTCAGTTCGTGGCGCCAGGGCGGGTTTGCCCCGGCGCGGGAAACGGTAACGGCAACAGCCCGTGCGCCAAAGGCGAGGCAGGCGGCCAGGTCCGAGTCTTCCGCCTCTTCCAGCGCGCCCGGAGTGAGCAGGCCCAACTCGCTGGCCTTGACCAGGAAACCCGCATTGAAGGTGTCGCCCGCGCCCACGGTGTCCGCGACTTCTGCGGGATGCGCGACAGCTTCGGTCAGCCGGCCATCCCGCCGGAAACCGGCCACGCCGCTGGCGCCGCGGGTCAGTACCGCCAGGCCCGGGCCGATGTCGAGGATCCTGGCGATCTTGTCCTGCAGCGTTGCCGCCTCCGGGAAGATCCAGTCCAGATCTTCTTCCGACACCTTGACGATTGACGCCAAGGAAATGATGCGCTCCAGGCGGTCCCTGTAGGCGTCCGGCGCGCGGATGAAACCGGGCCGGATGTTGGGGGCCACCATCACGGGCAGGCGGGCGGCGTGGCGTTCGGCAAGCTCCAGCAGCACGTCCGCGGCCGGTGCGTGGCACAGGCTGATTCCGCCGAAGAACAGGCAGTTCACTTCATCGCCGATGTCCCGCAGGTCCTGCGCGCGGATCCCGCGCAGGGCGGAGTTTTCGTCGTAGAACGTATACGCGGCCTGGCCGTCATTCATGTGCAGGACGGCAATGGTCGACGGGCGGCTGGTGGTCACGCAATAGGAGGTGTCCACGAGGCTGGCTGTCAGTTCGGCCGCAAGCTGTCGGCCAAACCGGTCCGCCGAAAGGCCCGTCAGCATGCCGGCCGACACGCCGAGGCGGCCAAGTGCAATGGCGGTGTTGAACACCGAGCCGCCGCTATAGGGGACGTAGGCTTCTTGGCCCCCCCCCCCCCGGGTCTGCCGGGGGATCATGTCGATCAGGGCTTCTCCGCAGCACAGGATCATACCGGCTCTCCCCGATACTCGATACCGGCCGCCAGTTCCGCAGATTCGATCCGGGCCGCGTTTGCAAGGTCGTTGCCTTCCGCGCGGGCCGTGGCGGCCTGCGCATCGAGCCCGTGCGACAGCCAGCGGGTGACCAGGCGCCGCCGCAATTCCGAAATGTCAACCTTGACGCGAATGGCCAGGTCCCAGTTCTGTGCAAGGTTGCGCCAGCCGGCTTCATCGAAAAGGAGATAGTTCCCTTCTACAAGTACAATATTATGCTCCGGCCCGACCCGGCCCGCGCCGGCAATGGCGATGTCGCGGGGGCGGTCGAATACCGGGTAGAAGACCTCCTCTTCCTGTGTCAGCGCCGGCAGCAGGCGGGCTAACCCGCCGAGGTCGAAGGTCTCCGGCGCGCCTTTACGCGCCAGAAGGCCGCGCTTGGAGAGGATTTCGTTGTCGAGGTGAAAACCGTCCATCGGCACCACCGCGGTGCGGTGTCCCTGCTGGCTCAGCGCGTCGGCGGCCGCCTGCGCCAGGGTCGACTTGCCGCTGCCCGGCGCCCCGGAAACGGCCACCAGCCGCCGCCGCCCGGCGGGGGCGGCCGCGGTGATGGCCGCGGCCAATGCGCCGATGTCCGACAGCGTTGTGGTCATGCGCCTGCGAGGTCCTCTTCCGGTGCCTTGGCGCCGGTCATGTAGGCCACCGCGTCCGACATCGAGTGTTCCTTGGGGTTGAGCACACACAGCCGCCGGCCCAGCCGGTGCACGTGGATGCGGTCCGCCACTTCGAAGACATGCGGCATGTTGTGGCTGATCAGGATGATCGGAATGCCGCGCGACTTCACGTCCTGGATCAGCTCCAGCACCCGGCGGGATTCCTTGACGCCAAGGGCCGCCGTGGGCTCGTCCAGGATGATCACCTTGGAGCCAAAGGCCGCCGCGCGGGCCACCGCGACGCCCTGCCGCTGCCCGCCGGAGAGCGTCTCGACTGCCTGGTTGATGTTCTGGATCGTCATCAGCCCCAGCTCGGTGAGCTTCTCCCGCGCGACGCGGGCCATTTCGGCCTTGTCGAGCTGGCGCAGGTATTTGCCCCGCCAGCCCGGCTTCCTGAGTTCGCGGCCCATGAACATGTTGTCGGCAATCGACAGCGCAGGCGACATGGCGAGGGTCTGGTAGACAGTTTCGATGCCTTCCTCGCGGGCATCGAGCGGCGAGGAGAACCGCACCTTGCGCCCCTCCAGCCAGACCTCTCCGCCGTCCGGCGCCACCGCGCCGGAGACCGCCTTGATGAGCGTGGACTTACCGGCGCCGTTGTCGCCGATGACGGCCAGGATTTCCCCGGGCATCAGGTCGAAATCGCAATGATCCAGCGCAGTGACCTTGCCGTAGCGTTTGACCAGGTTGCGGGCTTTGAGAATGGGTTCCATCAGACCGATACCTTTCTGATCCATTGATCCACGGCAACAGCGGCGATGATCAGCAGGCCGATCAGCAGATAGGTCCACTGCGCGTCCGCCCCCATCAGGCGCAGGCCGAGGGAGAAGACGCCGACGATCAGCGCGCCAAAGAAAGTGCCCAGGATCGAGCCGCGGCCGCCGAACAGGGAGATGCCGCCGATCACCACCGCGGTGATGCTTTCGATATTGGCGAGCTGCCCGGACGTGGGCGATACCGAGCCGATACGCCCAATCATCGCCCAGCCGGCAAAGGCGCAGATCAGCCCCGACAGCATGTAGACCGAAATCAGCGTGCGCTTGACCTTGACACCGGACAACTCAGCCGCCTCCGGGTCATCGCCCACCGCATAGACATGGCGCCCCCAGGCGGTATGGCGCAGCACATAGGCGAGCAGCAGCACCAGGAGCACCATGAAGATCACGCCGTAGGTGAAGATCGCGCCGCCAATCCGCACTTTCTCACCGAACAGCTGCAGAAGCGGTGCCTGTTCGGCGATCTCCTGGCTGCGGATGGTCTCATTCGCGGAATAGAGGAAGTTGGTCGCCAGCACGATCTGCCACATGCCGAGCGTCACGATGAAGGGCGGCAACTTGATCCGTGCGACCAGCCAGCCGTTGATGAAGCCGCAGAGCGTACCGCAGGCCAGGCCGCAGATGATGGCAACCGAAGGCGGCAGCCCGTAGCGGAAGGTGAACTGCCCCATCACCACCGAGCTCAGCACCATGATGGCCCCCACCGACAGGTCGATGCCCGCGGTCAGGATCACCAGCGACTGGGCACAGGCGACGATGCCGACAATACCGACCTGCTGCAGGATCAAGGTCAGCGCGAAAGGCGAGAAGAACTTCGAGCCGAGCAGCAGCCCGAAGACGATCAGCGACAGCGTCAGCACGATCAGCGGCACCAGCGAGGGTGTCACGTGCAGAAGGTGCTGGAACTTCGAGAGGAAAGATGCGGACCTTTCGTCGAACTCGGCGACGGCCTGCGGGCTGTTTGCGGCCGCGGCCTCGAAGTCCTGCGGAGTGGTGGTCATGGGAAGCCTCCGTTCGCCCGGTGAGCGCGATGGGCTCCGGGCCGGGGAGGGGCAGGCGCGGCGCCCGCCCCTCTGTTGGTTCAGGTGTTACGGGAACGCAAGCCGGGCGGGGTCAGCCCCAGCACAGCTCGGTGCCTTTTTCCGTGTCGATCGATTCCACGCCATCGGCCGGCTGGTCGGTCACCAGCGCCACACCGGTGTCGAAGAACTCCTTGCCTTCGGATGGCTGCGGTTTCTCTCCGGTTTCGGCCCAGGCCTTGATCGCTTCGATGCCGAGCGCGGCCATGTCGAGCGGATACTGCTGCGACGTGGCGCCGATCACACCGTCCTTCACATTCTGCACCCCGGGGCAGCCGCCGTCGACCGAAACGATCAGCACGTCGTTTTCCCGGCCGATCGCCTTCAGCGCCTCATAGGCGCCGGCCGCGGCGGGCTCGTTGATGGTGTAGACCACGTTGATCATCGGGTCGGCGGCCAGCAGGTTTTCCATGGCGCGGCGGCCGCCTTCCTCGTTGCCGGCGGTGATGTCATGGCCGACGATGCGGGGGTCCGTCTCGTCGCCCCATTTGTTCGGATCGCCCAGATCTATGCCGAAGCCCTGCAAAAAGCCCTGATCGCGCAGCACTCCGACGGAGGGCTGACTGACAGCCAGGTCAAGCATCGCGATCTTCGCATTTGCGGCCTCCTCGCCCAGGGTGGCAGCGGCCCATTTGCCGATCAGCTCGCCCGCGACGAAGTTGTCGGTGGCAAAGGTGGCATCGGCTGCGTCGATCGGCTCAAGCGGCGTGTCGAGCGCAATCACCACGAGCCCGGCATCACGCGCCTGCTGCACGGCAGGCACGATCGAGCTGGTGTCCGAAGCGGTCAGCAGGATGCCCTTGGCGCCATCCGCGATGCAGGTCTCGATTGCCGCGACCTGCGTTTCGTGGTCGCCGTCGACCTTGCCCGCAAAGGATTTCAGCGTCATGCCAAGCTCTTCGGCTTTCGCCTCGGCGCCTTCCTTCATCTTCACGAAGAAGGGGTTGGTGTCGGTCTTGGTGATCAGGCACGCGGAGATATCCTCGGCCTGGGCCATTCCGGCCATTCCGGTCAGTCCGACGGCGGCACCCAGCATCAGTTGTTTCATCTTGTCCTCCCTACATCGGTTGTTTTCTGCGCATTGCGCCCGAATGCAGGCAGGAAAACCCGAATCATACCGTTGCGTCAATAATTAAATAAACTTGATTTATTAATGCGCGAAAGCCATTGTTCTCCCACCCCCGGATCTGTTTAAGGCTGTGGCATGGCAATCGACAAAGTCAGAACCCTGAGCAGCGGTGTGAACCAGAGCGGCGTGCGCGCTTATAACGAGCGCCTGCTGCTCTCGACCCTCCTGCGCCACGGCGCGCTGCCGGGCAGTGAGATCGCGCGCCGCACCAAACTGTCGCCGCAGACGGCCTCGGTGATCCTGCGCAAACTGGAAAGCGACGGGCTGCTGATCCGCGGCGAAAGCGTGAAAGGCAGGGTCGGCAAGCCCTCGGTGCCGATGACCATCAACCCGGACGGGCTGTTTTCCTACGGGCTGAAGATCGGCCGCCGCAGCGCCGACCTGCTGCTGATGGATTTCACCGGCGGCATCCGCAGCCAGCTGCAGCTGCGTTATGCCTATCCGATGCCGGAACCGGTCTTTGACTTTGTCCGGGAGGGCATGCGGGAGATCGAGGGCGCCTTGCCGCCGGAAAGCGTGAAGCGGATCTGCGGCATCGGCGTCGCCGCGCCCTTCGAGCTGTGGAGCTGGCACCGGCAGGCCAAGGCACCGGAGGCGGACTTCCGGGTCTGGAAGGACACCAGCGTTGCGGATGAGATCGCGCGCTTTTCAGCGCTGCCGGTCTTCCCGGTCAATGACGCCACTGCCGCCTGCCGGGCCGAGCATACCTTTGGCCGGGGCAAGGAATTCCGCGACTACGTCTATTTCTTCGTCGGCGCTTTCATCGGCGGCGGGGTGGTTCTGAACCACTCGGTCTACGAAGGGGTGCGCGGCAATGCCGGCGCCCTGGGCCCGATGACCGTCCAGGGGTCACAGGGCCCGCAGCAGCTCCTGGATGTCGCGTCACTGCACGTGCTGGAAAGCCGGCTGCACGCGGCCGGGCTGGAGCGCGAAAGGCTCTGGCGCCTGCCGCTCGACTGGTCCGGGTTCGAGGCGCAGTCCGGCGCCTGGCTGGAGGAGGCGGCATCGGCGCTGGCGCAGGCCAGCCTCGCCGCCTGTGCGGTGATCGATTTTGAAGCCGTGCTCATCGACGGCGCTCTGCCTGCGGAGTTCAGGGCGCGTCTGGCTGGCAGCGTGCGGCAGGAGATCGCAAAACTCGACGCCCGCGGGCTGATCCGCCCGGCCGTTGCGGAAGGGCAGACCGGCGCCAATGCCCGGCCTATCGGAGCCGCCAGCGGGCCGTTGTTCGCGCAGTTCCTGCTCGACACCCATACTGGCCCGGGCGAAGTCTACCAGGCGCCCTGAAGCGGCACACCTGCGGCTCGATTCGGTTGCCGTCCCAGGCAAAGCAATGGCCGCTGTCTTCTGGTGTCAGTGCGCCGATCACATCCAGCATCCAGTCGGCGGAACATGGCGGCGTGAACAGCTTTCCCCCAGCTCCGCCGTGCTGGAACCGGCGCGACAGTGTGCTGTCGGAGGTACCGGGGTGCAGGCCCGCGACGATCGCCCCGGGGTTGCTGCGGGCGGTTTCGATCGCGGTGCTGCGCAGGATCATGTTCAGCGCCGCCTTGGAGGCGCGATGGGAATACCAGCCGCCAAGCTGGTTGTCCGAGTTGCTGCTCACGCGCGTGGAGATCGTTGCAAAGACCGCGCGGCAGGAGTGGAAGGAAGTATTTGGCCAGCAACGCCCGCGCCACCGTGATAGCGAAATTATCAGTCACCAGCTTCAGCGCTTAAATCGCACAGGGATTTTTCCGGCATGAGACCGTCCTGAGGCAGGATGCTGCCCGCGGCGATCACCCGATGGGCGGGCCCCTCTTCGGCGGCAGCCATGGCCGCAACTTCGAGCGAGGTTTCGTCCAGGTAATCCACCTGCAGCGCCCGGACCTGCGGCGTGGCGGGGGGGCTGTGCGCGCTCGCCGGGACCGTGAGGCGTCTGGGGAGATGTTCGACTTTCTGGCGCCGCGCTTGAAGGGTTTTGTGACCCGCTCCGGCGCGCGTCCCGTGTTGGCCGAGGAGATCGTGCAGGACGTGATGCTGACGTTCTGGCGCAAGGTAGCGATGTTCGATCCGCACAAACCGCAGGCGTCGGCTGGGATTTGCCAGATTGCGCACAGCCCTTGCTTGCCGCCCGCGGGGATCTGCAAGGGGATCTGCAGTGCGCCGGCCACCAGGCCGGTCTTCAGCGCCGCCCGCACCTCGCTGCCGCGGTCGCTCAGCAGCCAGCGGAAGGGCGAAACGCCGGAGATCAGAAAGCCCTCGGCCAACAAGCCGGTCAGCAGCATATGGGTGAAACTGCAGGGCATAGAGGGCTGAGGAGGATTTCCCGCCAGCGCGCGGGATGGCTCACGCCGCCGTTCGTTTCGAATCCCTGGGGCGTGTGCATCCAAGAGCTCGGCACGATGATCCAAAAGGCCGGCACGGTGGTCAAAGGCGCCCAGCCCGGTCGCCAGCGTGTGCAGCCACGGCCGCACGCGGGCAAAGCCGAACAGCATGATCCGCACGAACACGGCCTCCAGGCAGAAGGCGGTCTACACCTCCCGGGCCAGCAGCGGCCCGGCGATATTGCTGGCGGTCTCCATGGAGCCCGGCCAATGGGTGCCGGACTGGCACAGCATGGCGATGCCAGAGACCACTCGCACCGCAATGCTGAGCGCAAAGACCCTCACCCAGAAGCGGCAGGCCGCCATCCATTTTTCGCCTCCGTCCGGGAAAAGCGCAGCCGGAAGACTGGAAGCATCCATCCAACATAGTAGAGATGGCGGGACACAGGATGGGAAGAGAGATTTGGCCTCCGGCCTTTGCAAGAATGCGTGGCAATTTTCGCAGGCACCCGTTCAGCGGTGCGGGTCCGGGGCCCGATGAGCCGCGCTCAGGGCAGGAAAGCAGGGCTGTGGCTGCTCGCCAGAAGCTCCTGCACCAGCGGGTTGGGGAACCGCCGCCGCAGGGTGATGGCATAGAAGGTTTCGCGGATGCGCGGGTGCTCCTCGGCCTCCAGCAGAAGGCCGGAGGCCAGCTCCCCCTTCACCACGATCGGCGCCACCAGCGCCAGCCCGATGTCCTCACGTGCGAGCAGCCGCATCATCGCCATGTCGTCCACCTCCGCCGCCACCTGCGGGCGCACCGACAGGCGGCTGGCCATCGCATCGAAGGCGGTGCGCAGCGCATTGTCGGAGGTGGGCAGGATAAAGGGCTGGGTCTCCAGGAGCGCTGTCAGCGGCAGAGCGGGGTCGAGCCGCCCGGGGCAGCCGACGATGCTGACCGCCTGTTCAGCGATGTGGTGGGTCTCATAAGGGGTGAGGCTGTCGCTTGGCGGCGGCCGGTTCATCAGCACCAGGTCGAGGTTCAGCGTCTCCAGCCCTTCAAGTAGCTCGGCCGGGCTGCCGGAGCGCAGGATCACCTCCACATCCAGCCGCGCCAGGATCGGCCGCAGGAAAGCGATCTGGAAGTTGCGCGACAGGGTGGCCTGGGCGCCGACGCGCAGCGCCTTGCGGCCCTGGCCTGCCTCCTGCAGCGTGGCGACCAGCTCCTGCCCAGCGGCAAAGATTGCATCCGCATGGTCGAGCGCGATGCGGCCCGCCTCAGTCAGGTGCAGCTGCCGGCCGCGCCGCTCGAACAGCGCGTGGCCCAGCCGCTCCTCCAGCTGTTTGATCTGCACCGACAGGGCCGATTGCGACAGATTCAGCCGCGCCGCCGTGCGGGTCAGATTGCCATCGTGGGCGACGGCCCAAAAATAGCGCAGGTGGTGATAGTTCAGCGGCATAACATTTAGATAATAGAACGATAAGGCGCGAACAATGAATTTTATTTACCGCTGCCCACCTCGTACCTCTCCCACAAAGGGCCGCGGCCTGTCACGATAAGGGGAAACGCATCATGTTCTATTTGTTCCTGCCATTGCTCGGCCCGCTGATCCTGCTGGCAGCGGCGTTCCACGCCAGCCGCCACCCGGGGCCGCGTCCGGGCCGAGTGCCGCAGCTTGCGGAACAGGCGGCGCTGGCCGCTTCCGGCGTCGCCGTGGCCGCCGCGGCGCTGCTGGCTGTGAACGGCCCCGGCACCTCGCCGCTGATCCGGGCGCTGGGCGTCGGGCTCTCGGTGCGGCTCGATGCGGTGAGCGCCACCATGCTGGTGCTGGTGAGCTTCATCGGCTGGATCGTCTTGCGTTATTCGGCCACCTGCATGGATGGTGAGCCGCGGCAGGGGGCGTTCACGGCCTGGATGGCGGGCACGCTGGCGTCGGTGCTTCTGCTGGTGAGTGCGGGCAACCTGATTCAGCTGCTCGTGGCCTGGGCGGCGACTAGCCTCGCGCTGAACCGGCTCTTGCTGTTTTACCCGGAACGCGCCACCGCCCGGCGGGCAGCGCGCAAGAAGGCCGTGGTCTCGCGTCTGGCCGAAGGGGCGCTGGGGGCCGCGGCGGCGGTGCTGATTGCGCTGCACGGCACCACCGACATCGCCGCCATCCTTGCCGCGGTGGAGCCCGGCGCGCTCACCATCGCGGCGGCGCTGCTGCTGGCGCTGGCGGCGGCTCTGGCCTCGGCGCAATTCCCGGTGCATGGCTGGCTGACCGAAGTGATGGAGGCGCCGGCGCCCGTCTCCGCCCTGCTGCACGCGGGCGTGATCAACGCCGGGGGGTTCCTCTTGATCCGCTTTGCCGACGTGATGCTGGCCGCGCCCGGGGTGATGGCGCTCTTGGTCATGCTGGGCGGGTTCACCGCGCTGTTCGGCGGTCTGGTGATGCTGACCCAGCCCGCGGTAAAGACCTCGCTCGCCTGGTCCACCATCGCGCAGATGGCATTTATGGTGATGCAATGCGGCTTGGCGCTGTTCCCGCTGGCGCTGCTGCACATCGTGGCGCATTCGCTCTACAAGGCGCACGCTTTCCTCAGCGCAGGCGAAGCCGTGCGCAACGTCGCGGCGATCCGGCGCCCCGGTCCGGTTGCGGTGCCGAGCGCGCGCAACGTGCTGCAGGCCTTTGGCGCGGCCATCGCGATCTACGTGCTGATCGGCGCGCTGTCCGGCTTTGACGGCAAATCGGTGCAGACGATTGCGCTGGGCGTGATCCTGATCTTCGGGGTGGCATACCTTCTGGAGCAGGGCTTTGCCGATGCCGCACCGGGCGCGCTGACCCGCCGCACGGTGATCTATGCCGCGGCGGTCTCGGCCAGCTACTTCCTGCTGCAGGCGGCAGCACAGCATCTCACTGCCGGCACGTTGCCGGCGGCCCCTGCACCGGGGCCGCTGGAGTGGGCGCTGATCATCCTAGCCTTGCAGAGCTTTGGCGTCACCGCCGTCGCGCAGGCCACCTTCCCGCTCTGGGCCACGCATCCGGCTGCCGCCGGCCTCCGGGTGCACCTGTCCAACGGTCTTTATGCAAACGCGGTCTTCGACAAGCTGCTGGGCGGCCGGTCGAAGCAAGAAGCTGCCTGAAGGGAGCTCCCACATGTTCATGAAACTTGAAACCTATCCCGCCGCGCTCCTGGAACTGGCTGCCGAGGCCAACAGCGCCGCCAAGGCGATCCCGCCACTTTTCCCGCTGTCAGCCAGTGTCGCGGTGAACCCCTTCCTCGGCCAGACTGGCGAGCCGCTGGCCGTAACCTCCGCGCGGCTGGCGCGGGTGGCGGGCAGCCGGGTCACACCGGAGCGCAAGTATTGGGCCGCGAAGATCGCCGCGGGCGAGATCCTGGACGAGGATCTGCGCGCAGCACTCGCCGCGGTGGATGGCCCTTTCGGCAAACCCAGCCTGGAGCAGGTGAAGGCCGCGCTCGACGGTGAGGGCGCCGCACCCGCTGCGCTGCCCACGGTGGCTGAGCTGGCGGCAGACGTCTCCGGCATCGACTGGCCGGGGCTGATCGATGAGCGCATTGGCCACTGGGCCGCGAGCCATTTCGACCAGGGCCAGGCGCTCTGGCAACCGAGCCGGGCGGGCGGCGCCTTCAACGCCTGGCGCGAGTTCGCCATGCGCGACCTGACGCCGGAAATCCGTGGGCTGACCGGCTTTGCCGCCTTCGTCGCAGACACAAACCGCTCGCACTGGCGTGTGATCGGCCGCGCGAGCGAGGCACTGGGCGTCAGCTCGGCGGCCGCGGGCACGCTGTTTCACCGCTGGCTCTGCACTCTCGGCGGCTGGGCGAAATACGCGCGCTGTCTCTTGTGGCAGGCCGAGCTCGAGGGCGGCCGCGACAACACGGTGACCGAGCTGCTGGCGATCCGCATGGTCTTTGACGAGGCGCTGCTCGGGCTCTACCACGATCAGATCGCGGAGCGCTGGCAGGAGGTGGCCGCCGCACATGAGGCGCCGGTCACTCCGGGCCGTGCCGAGGTGATCGGTGCGGTGCTGCAGGAAGCCGCCGAGCGCGCCCAGCAGCGCGAGCTCGCGGCCATGCTGACCGAGGCCGCGCCGCGCAAGCGTGAGGGCCGCCCGGAGGTGCAGGCCGCCTTCTGCATCGACGTGCGCTCAGAGGTGTTCCGCCGGGCCCTGGAGGCGCAGGACGCAAGGGTAGAGACCATCGGATTTGCCGGTTTCTTCGGCCTCGCCAGCGCCCACAAGGCAGCCGGTTCCGACGTGACCGAGGCACGCGGGCCGGTGCTGCTGAAGGCCGGTGTGCGGTCCGAGGCTGCCGAGCCCGAACAGGCAGGCCTCGACCGCCGCTATGCGGCACGGGCCAAGCGGGCCTGGGGGCGGTTCAAGCTGGCGGCGGTTTCCTCCTTTGCCTTTGTGGAGGCGACTGGCCCGGTCTATGCGGGCAAGCTGTTGCGCGATGCGCTGGCGACGGACGGCGCGCAGAAGGCCGCCGGCCCGGCGCCGCAGCTGGACCCGTCGATCGGGCTTGCGGCGCGCATCATCATGGCCAGGAACGTGCTGGGCGCGATGTCGCTTACCGGCAATTTCGTACGGGTGGTGATGCTGGCCGGGCATGGCGCGGATGTAACCAACAACCCGCATGAAAGCGCGCTGCATTGCGGAGCGTGCGGCGGCTATGCGGGCGACGTGAACGCACGGCTTCTGGCCGGCCTACTGAACGATGCGGAGGTGCGCGCCGGGCTGCGCGAACACGGAATTGGTATCCCCTTGGACACCGTGTTCCTGCCCGCTATGCACCACACCACGACGGACCGGGTCACTCTGTATGAGCAGGACCTGCCCAACGGGCCGTGGAATGCGGATATCGCAAAGCTCCGCGGCTGGCTGGAGGCGGCGGGCCGCCTGGCCCGGGCCGAGCGGGCGGGCCGCCTGCCGCGCGCCGGGGGCGAAGCGGATGTCCTGCGCCGCGCCCGGGACTGGGCCGAGCTGCGCCCGGAATGGGGCCTTGTCGGCTGCCGCGCTTTCATCGCCGCCCCGCGCCGGCGCACCGAAGGCACGGCGCTGGCCGGTCAGTCCTTCCTGCACAGCTATGACTGGCGCGGTGACGAGGGTTTTGGCGTGCTGGAGCTGATCCTGACCGCGCCGGTGGTGGTGGCGAGCTGGATCAGCCTGCAATACTACGGCTCGACTGTGGCACCTGCGCTGTTCGGCGGCGGCAACAAGCTGTTGCACAACGTGGCGGGCGGCATCGGCGTGCTGGAGGGCAACGGCGGCGCGTTGCGGCCCGGCCTGCCGTGGCAGTCGGTGCATGACGGCACCGGGCTGCAGCACGATCCGCTGCGCCTCACGGTGGTGATCGAGGCACCGCGCGAAGCGATGAGCGAAATTCTCGCCCGCCACCCGGAGGTGAAAGCGCTGTTCGATAACCGCTGGCTGCACCTTCTGGCGATGGATGATGCGGGCCGGCTGGCCTGGCGCTATGACCGCGATCTGCGCTGGGTGCCGGCAGGGGATCAAAAGGAGGAACCCGCGCTCGCCGCCGAATAGCCGCCTGCCGGGTACCCCGCCAGGCCGGGGCTTGACCGCCCGGGGCCTGCCGCCGGGCAGGCCCGGGGTATTCTTTGCGGCGGTCGGGGCCCGGCCGGTCCGCCTCTGGCTGGCGCGAGTTGGCCCTTGTTTTGGCGCAGTCCGCGTCAGCATCCGCAAGGCAAGTGTCTGGTCTCAAGGCTTTTGGTGGTACAGTCTCCAGGCCGCGGACGGCACCGCACCAGATGTGCTGTCCCGGACTGCGAGGGGGAACGTTTTGAAACAGATACTGCTGATCCACACCGGCGGCACCATTGGCATGGCCGAAACGCCGGACGGCTTTGCGCCGCTTCAGGGCGTGGTGGAAGCCGCGGTGCGGCAGCTCACGGCCGCAGGCACGGTGGGAGCCAGCATTGATATCGAGACGCTGGAGCCGCTGATCGACAGCGCCGAGGCAACGCCCGGGGACTGGGACCGCATTGCCCAGTCCATCTTTGCCGCCCGGGACCGCTATGACGGTTTTGCCGTCACCCATGGCACCGACACGCTCGCCTATACTGCCGCCGCGCTTTGCCTGGCGCTGGAGGGGTTGGGCAGGCCGGTCGTTGTCACTGGCGCCATGCTGCCGCTCATAGTCGCGGGCAGCGACGGGGCGCGCAATCTCAGCGATGCGCTGGGTGCCGCCGCCAGCGCTCCGGCCGGGGTCTGGGTGCAGTTCGCGGGCAAGCTCCTGCACGGGGCGCGGGTGCGGAAGTCGCATTCCAGCGCGCTCGATTCCTTTGCCGCCGGGCAGAGCACGGCGCCGCCGCTGGTTCCGGCCGCAGAGCCTGCCTTGCAGCGCACCGCGGGCCACCGGGTGGGCGTGTTCTCGGTCACGCCGGGGCTGTGGGCCGGGCTTCTGGACCATGCCGCAGCGCATTGCGGCGGGCTGGTGCTGCGCTGCTACGGGTCAGGTACTGCGCCGGATCTTCCGGAGCTGCGCGCCGCGCTGGAGCGCGCCCGTGCGCGCGCGGTGCCGGTAATCGCGGTCAGCCAGTGCCCCGAGGGCGGTATGCGGCTGGGCACCTATGCGGCGGGCAAGGTGCTGCGTGACAGCGGCGTTATTGACGGCCGCGACATCACCCCCGAGATGGCCTATGTGAAGATGCATTTCGCGCTGGCCCGCGCCGCGGATTTCGAGGCCCGGCAGCTCTACCTGCAAACCTGCCTCTGCGGCGAGCTGACGGCGGCGTCCTAGCTCAGCGGCGCCTCGATCAGGTAGCCATTTCCGCGCATCCCGGTGGCCAGCATGCTGCGGATCTCTTCCGGGATATGCGCGTCATCCGGCCGGTACAGCGCGCACATCCGCATCGATTTCATCAGATCGACGCGGTTGCCAAGGTACTGGAGCACGATCTGCGTCGCCGCTGGCGGGCGCGGCGCGCGGGCGGCGACGCCGGAAACCACGCCACTCAGCAGCCGGATGCGGTTGTTGTAGCTGGGGTAGAGGATGATCTGCATCACCTCGTTGCGGGTCAGCGTCTCCATCACCGTCATGAAGATCCGGTCGCCCAGCGTGAAGCAGGCGCCTTCGTATTTGCAGGTGAACTTGCGGGCGCCGGGGAAGCCGACGCTTTCCACGCTCTTCACGTTGATCCCGTTCGGTGTGCGGTAAAGCCGCGTCAGCGACCGCAGAACCAGCCCGGGATGCGACATCGAGTTGTAATAGGTGAAGTAATAGCCCGTATAGGCGTCGAGCCGGGACCGCGAGGCCGTGCGGATATCCTCGGCAATGGCGGAAACCACATCGGTCTGCGCCCTGACACCAGATTCGCTCGGCTTCAGCCGCACCACCTCAGCAAACTGGCCGTGCGGCAGCAAGAGCTCGGATTCCTCGACCCCGAAGAAATCGCACATCCGCCGCATCAGCCGCAGCGACGGGAAGCTGGTGCCGTTGAGATAGCGGTTGAACTGCGAGCGGTTGACGCCCAGCCGCCGGCAGACCTCGGCGACGGATTTGTGGTAGCTGCACAGGAGGCGCAGATTTTGCGGCAGGTCGCGCGACATTTGGGGAACTTTCGCTAGTTGATGCGGTTGTTGTTACAAGTCGCCCAATCCGGCTTCAAGTTTGTGAATTCAGAATTCCGGCCGCGCTGCCTAGGTTGCGCCGCACCGGCGCGGGCAGTTCCCCGCCGCAGAAGGAGTCATATTATGGAGTTTGTCGAAGGAATTTTCGGCTTGATCGGCGACCTGACCTGGGGCTGGTCGCTGATCCCGATCCTGGTCATTTTCGGCGTTTTCATCACCCTGGCCACCGGCTTTGTGCAGTTCCAGTTCTTCGGGC
Source organism: Cribrihabitans pelagius (assembly GCF_048820915.1). Taxonomy (NCBI): domain Bacteria; kingdom Pseudomonadati; phylum Pseudomonadota; class Alphaproteobacteria; order Rhodobacterales; family Paracoccaceae; genus Cribrihabitans; species Cribrihabitans pelagius. Next base: position 29,164 of record NZ_JBMERR010000007.1, read on the forward strand.
GCATGTTCCGCGTGCTGCGGAGCGATGCCAATTCGGACGACCCCGGCCAAATCTCCGCCCGCGAAGCGCTGCTGCTTTCGGTCGGCGGCCGGGTCGGCGGCGGAAATATCGCCGGGGTGGCGGTTGCCATCACTCTGGGCGGTCCCGGTGCGGTGTTCTGGATGTGGGCGGTCGCGCTGGTCGGCATGGCGACCAGTCTGGTCGAATGCTCGTTGGCGCAGCTGTTCAAGCGCCGGGAGGGCGGGAACGACTTCCGCGGCGGCCCGGCCCGCTCGATCATCCACGGGCTGGGGATTGAGTACAAATGGCTGGCAGTGGTCTATGCCATCTGCCTGATCGCAGCCTTCGGCCTCGGCTTCAATGCCTTCCAGGGCAATACCGTTGCCGGTGCCGTGCAGGACAGCCTGGGCGTAGACCGGCTGTGGACCGGCGCAGTTCTGTCCATCGTGGCGGGCGTTGTCATCTTTGGCGGTATCCACCGGATTGCCAAAGTGGCGGATGTCGTGGTGCCGGTGATGGCAATCGGCTACATCCTGATGGCGCTGGTGGTGATCCTGTTGAACCTCACCGAACTGCCCGGCGTGCTGATTTCCATCGTCAAGAATGCCTTCGGGCTGGAGCAGGCCGTCGGCGGCGGCATGGGGGCTGCGATTGCGCAAGGCCTGCGGCGCGGGCTGTTCTCCAACGAGGCAGGGCTCGGCTCCGCCCCGAATGTCGCCGCAACTGCCGATGTGCGCCACCCGATCAGCCAGGGCATCACCCAGGCGTTTTCGGTCTTCATCGACACCATCCTGATCTGCTCCTGTACCGCTTTCGTGATCCTTCTGGGCGATGTCTACCAGCCGGGTGCGGAGGGCACTGACGGCGTCGCGCTGACGCAGCAGTCGATGGTCTATCACCTGGGGGACTGGGCGCAGTACTTCTTGACCGGGGCGATCCTGCTGTTTGCCTTCTCCTCGATCACGTACAACTACTACCTGGGCGAGAACGCGCTGACCGTGCTGACACAGCATCCAATGTCGCTGGTCCTGTTCCGTGTGGCGATCATGGGCATTGTCTTCCTGGGCGCGACCGCACCGGGTGCGACGGCAGTGTTCTTCTTCTCCGATCCGATGATGGGCATCCTGGCGCTGGTGAACCTGCTGGCAATCATGATGCTGTTCCCCGTGGCGATGCGCCTCTTGCGCGATTTCCGGGCGCAGCTGAAGGCGGGGGTGGCCCGCCCGGTGCTGGATCCGGACAACTACGCCGATCTGGACATCGACCGGAGCGCGTGGAAGCCGGTGGCGAAGCAGGGCAGCGAGGCGGCGTGAGGCGCTGAGGTGAAATCGGGGCGTGCCGCTGCGGCGGCGCGCACCCAGGCGGCTGCGGCTCAGGCAGGCGGCTTGCTGAGCGGCGGGAAGGGGCTCAGCCCCGCGCGCGCCACCCAAGTGTCGATGGCATCGCGCAGGGTCTCGCCCTCGGCCGCGACACCGTGCAGGCGGACGCGCCAGCGCCGCGCTGTGCCGGGGCAGATGTCGATGCCGCCGCCCATGGTCCGGAATTGCATCGCGCGCGGGATGCCGCGCATCTCGGCCAGGACCATCCAATCCTTGTGAGCTTGCCAGGAGCACGTCTGGGACATCTGCATCTATCCGGACTCTTGCATTGAACTGGGGAATGGTGCGCCGCGCTCCGTCGCCGAAGCTTGCAGGGCAGGGCTCATTTGGGCAATTGCGGCAGCGGCGGCAGATCGGCGGAGTAGACCCGGTAGCGGCCGCCCTTGCCGCCACGCAGCGGGCCCAGCGGCACCACGTTGGTAAAGCCCGATGATTTCGCCAGCCGCGCCACCGGCGGCGGTGACAGGAACACGAACCGCTCGGCCCCCTGCTCCAGCAGAAAGCGGTGCAGCCGCTGCAGGACCAGCTGGCCCATACCGGGGTCGCCGTTTGAGACAAAGCGGGTCAGCTCCCAGACCTTGTCGTCGCAGGGCGGCGGCGCATCGCAGAGATCCTGCGGCAATCCAGGCAGCAGGCCGCGCACAGCGTCGCGCACCATATAGGTCATTTGCGTGCGGTCCGGGTCCGCCCCGCCGCGGTCGGTGCGCAGCAGCCGCGCGCCGGCAAAGACTTCGCGGGTTACCGGGTCGCAGGCCACCACATAGTGGCTGTCGAGATGGTCGTACTGGTCGAGATCGCTGCGGCAGGAAAGCCAGACCCGCCAGTTGAGCTCCTCGGCGAACACCCGGCGGCGCAGGTCCATCAGGGAATCGAGCACATCCTGACAAGGGCTTCTGAGCGCCTTCGGCAGCCGCACGGGCGCAAATTGCACAACCATGGTCTCCGCCTGTCCGATCGTCCCGGGACGCCTGAGTGTGCTATTGCCCTGCATCTTCTGCCTCCGCCTGTTGCCGCGGCGCCAAATCGCCGCTTTATACAGCTACAGGTAGTTTTCCCTTTGTCCAGACGTATCGTTATGCGATAGCTTAATTCAAACCATGGTTGCTTGCGATGCAACTTTGGTTGGGGAGCCTGCAACTTCGGTCGCAGGGTTTGCAACCTGGGTTGCGCAGGGAGGTCCGGCGCAGCTGGACAAGAACAAACGGGGACGGACAGGGGCAGCCGTGACGGAAACAATCATCACATCGAACCCGCCGGCCGGGGGCGCCAACAGCACGAAGATCGCCAATGCCTTTGCCGGCTGCCGGGCGGCCATCAACCAGGTCAGCACCGCGGGCTACACGCTGATGGTCAATTTCTCGATCATGGGATACGAACATTTCGAATGCTCCTTCCACGAGAAATGGAAGGAGGAATACGATGGCGGAAACTACTTCCTGCACGATCCCGTTTTCCAATGGGCCTTGCTGAACGAGGGCGCGATCCGCTGGTCTGAAGTGGCGCTGCCCGACCCGGTGGAGATCCTGGAGAAGTCGAAACGCTACGGGCTGGCCTTTGGTGCCGCGTTTTCCTACCAGACTGGCAGCAAGCGTTCGATGGTGTTCCTGTCCCGCCACGACCGGGAAGTCACGAGTGACGAGATGCAGGGCCTGAATGCCGCCGTTACCAGCTTTTTCAACAGCTTGCTGCCGCCGCCCAGTCTGTCGGCAAAAGAGCTCGAGATGCTGCGGCTGCACGTGCAGAAGGAACTGACCTACGAGCAGATCGCAAACCATGTCGGGCTGTCGCTGTCCGCGGTCAAAAGCAGCTTTTTGCGGATGCGGCAGAAGTTCGGCTGCAAGTCCACTGCGCGGCTCGGCTATCTGGCGAAGGAGCGCAACCTGTTCGGAGTGGAGCCGCCGCTGCCCGGGTAGGCGCGGGGCTGGCGCTCCGGATGATCCGGCCTGCCTGCGGCGCTAGCTTGCCGCGGCCAGCTTGTCCTCCAGCGCGCGGGTGCAGCGTTGCAGCTCGCGTTCCAGCTGCTGTTGCAGGGGCGGCGCGGCAGCGAGCCGGGCCTGCTGGCCGAGGGCTTCCAGTTGTTCGGCCAGGGCGGCGACGGCGGATGCGCTCACCACCTTGGCGGAGCCCTTCAGCGTGTGGGCGGCGCGGCGCAGCTCCGCAGCGTCGCCTGCGGTGCGGGCGGTCTCGATTGCATCGGCCAGCCCGGGCGCCTGGGTCAGGAACAGCGCAGCCATCTCCCGCAGGAGCGCTTCGTCGCCAAGCCGCCCCAGCGCGTCCTGCCAGTCCACTGGCGCGGTCTCTCGCTCCGCGGTCTGCACCTCCTCCGCCGCGGCTGCGGCTGCGTCCTCTCCGGCACCGGCCAGCAGCGCGAGGCCGACGAGTCCGGCCTGGTCCGGGGCGGCGGCGACGGCCTGCAGCAGGTCCTCGCCGCGGAAGGGTTTGCCCAGAAAGCCGTTCATCCCGGCGGCGGCGCAGCGGGCGCGGTCAGCCGGGGTGACGCTGGCGGTGCAGGCGATGATCGGCACCGGGGGGCGGCCGTCTGCCTGTTCGCGGGCGCGGATCTCCCGGGCGGCGGCGACGCCATCCAGAACCGGCATGTGCATGTCCATCAGCACCACGTCATAACGGGTCCCTGCCGCCATATCCGCTGCCGCGCGGCCGTTTTCGGCAAGGTCGACCCGGTGCCCCTGCCGGCTCAGCAGGTCCATCGCCACCCTCTGGTTCACCACGCCGTCCTCGGCCAGCAGGATGTGCAGCGGCGGCGGGCCGGTCTCCGGTTCAGCCCTCGGAGCGGTGCGGCTGGGCCTGGCGGGGATCTGGCCGGGCCCGGCGGCGTCCAGGATGGCGTTCAGCAGGTCCGATTGCTTGACCGGTTTGACCAAGAGGCGGCGGATCTCCAGCCTGCGCAGCCGCGCCTCGCCGTCCGGGTAGCCGGCCGAGGACATCATCAGGATGCACATTCCATCCAGCGCCGGGCGGCTGCGGATCTGTTCCGCCAGCATCAGCCCGTCGGTTTCCGGCATCATCAGGTCGAGCAGCGCCAGCCGCGGCGCGCCGCCTTTCGCCGCCAGCGCATCGAGCCGCGCCAAAGCGCCGACGGCGTCCTCGCTCAGCACCACTTCCATGCCCCAGCTCTCCAGAACCTCCGCCAGAATGCGGCGGTTGGTGGCGTTGTCGTCGGTCACCAGGACCGTCATCCCCTCCAGCTCCCGCGGCACGGCGGCGCGCGGCAGGTCATCCTCGCTGGCGCGTCCCAGCCGCACCGCGAAGGAGAACACGCTGCCCTGGCCGGGGGCGCTTTTCAGCCGCATCCCGCCGCCCATCTTGCGCGCCAGCCGGGCCGAGATCGCCAGCCCCAGCCCGGTGCCGCCATATCGCCGGGTGGTGGAGGCATCGGCCTGGCCGAAGGCCTCGAATATGCGCTCCTGCTGCGCGGCCGGGATGCCGATGCCGGTGTCGCGCACCTCAAACTCCAGCGTCACGTGATCTGGGTCCTGGTCCGCCAGGCGGGTGTAGACGATGACCTCGCCGGCTTCAGTAAACTTGATCGCATTGCCGACCAGGTTGACGATGATCTGGCGCAGCCGCGTCGGGTCGCCCATCAGGCGGTCGGGCACTTCGGGCGGGATGTGGTGCGCCAGCTCCAGCCCTTTTTCGGCCGCCCGCATCGCCAGAGTGTGCAGTGTATCGCCCAGAAGGTCGCGCAGGCGGAAGGGGGCGGTCTCCAGCTCCAGCCGCCCCGCCTCGATCTTGGAGAAGTCGAGGATGTCGTTGATCAGCGCCAGCAGCGTGTCGCCCGCCTGCATGATGATCTGCGCGTATTCGCGCTGCTGCGGTGTGAGCTTCGTGCCGCAGAGCAGCTCGGCCATGCCGATCACCCCGTTCAGCGGCGTGCGGATCTCGTGGCTCATGTTGGCAAGGAACTGGCTCTTTGCGGTGCTCGCCTGCAGCGCCGCGTCGCGGGCTTTTTTGAGTTCCGCATGAGAGCGGCGCAGCTCCTCTGTGCGCTGGTTCAGCTCGGCGGTGCGCCCGGCCACCATTTCTTCCAGCCGGGTGCGGTGCTTCTGCAGCTCGGTGATGTCGGTATAGGCGCAGACGGTGCCGCCATCGCGGGTCTTGTGTTCGCTGATCATAATCCAGCGTCCGTCCGTCGTCGCCGCTGTTATCGGCTTGCCCGGATTGCGGTGAATGGCCAGGCGGGACTCCAAGAACTCGTCGTCGCTCAATTCCGCCGGCCGGAGGAGACCGCCGCCAGCCCGAAGCGCTGACGATATCACTTCGTGGAACGTCATCCCCGGCTCCAGCTTTTCCCCCGGCGGGTAGAATTTTTCCCGGAAGACCGAATTGAACAGGACCAGCCTGTCGTCGGCGTCATAAAGGACAAAGCCCTCTTCGACTGACTCGATCGCATCCACCAGCTGTGTCCTGGCATATTCGGCCCGGGCACGCGCCTCTTGCACCTCTGCTTCGGCGCGCTGCCGGGCAACCACAATACCCAGCTGCACGCCGATCTGCGCCATCATCTCCATCAGCGCGGGGTCCTTCTCCTCGACCTGGTCCGAGAAGAACTCCAGCACCGCCACCACCTGGCCGTCATGGGTCACCGGAAAGCCCGCGGCGGTGCGGACGCCGATATCGGCGCCCTGTTGCGCGCGCGGGAAGTTGGGATCGCGGGTGACATCGGGAATCCAGGCCAGGCGGCCGCTTTTATAGACCCGCCCGGGCAGCCCGGTGCCGGGGGCAAAGCGGGTGACCGCGGTGACCCGGCGCAGGGCGGCAAAGGCGTCCGGATCCGGCAGCTGCCAGATGCCGGAAGGATGCAACTCGCCCGAAGCTGGGTCGTAGAGGTAGACATGCCCGGCGGGCCACCCGGTGTGGCGGCAGATCTCGGTCAGCGCCGCTTGCAGCGCGTCGTCCTGCCCCGCGGCCTCGTTGGCGGCGCGGGTGATCGCCTGGTTGCAGCGCAGCCGCGCCGCGTGTTCGCGCAGCGCGGCCTCGGCACGGCTGCGCTCGGCGATCTGACGGCTGAGCGAGATGAGGAAGGCCGCAAGCAGGCCGGTCACCGCCAGCCCGCCCGCCAGCGCCACGGTGGCGCCCGACAGCCACTGCCAGGGCGGCGCGGGCTGAGCGGGCAGGGCGATCAGGAAGAGATCGCGGCTGCGGAAGCGGATACCGGCGCTGTGACTGACCGGCGCTGCGGCCAGCAGGGCCTCCGCATCCGGATTTTCCCCCTCCGCCGCTGCCGGAACCGGCGCCGCACCCGCCATGTAGGCGCCGCTGGTGCCGTCGAACAGATGCAGCGCGATACCGTCCCGGGAAAACTGCTGCTGCACGGCGGCCAGGATGCCGCTGACCTGCAGAACCACGGCGACCACGCCTTGCGGGTCCGCCTCGACCACGCCCTCGCGGCCGAAATGGAGGCCGACGACAGCGATGCGCGCCTGCCCTGGCGGCAGACCCGGCAGCGGGAGCAATCCGCTGGCGGCGGTGCCACGGCTTCCTTTGGCGGCGGCAATCGCCTCCATCGCCACCGGTTGAGAGGCGAGGTCGTAGCCCAGCGTTCCGGCGGCGCTGGCCACGGCGGATTGGGCAAAGAACACGGGATAATGCAGGCCGCGCGGCTGCACGTCCCGGGGGCTGCCATCCGGGGCGGTCTCGAAGATGGTGAAGGCCTCCCCGCGCTGAGCGGTGCCGAGGTTTTCCCAATAGCCCAGCAGATTGTTCTGCACCGCCGGGGCATAAAGCGCGAGATCGACGTTGGGCTGGCTCTCCAGGAAGGGGCGGGAGAAGGTGGCGAACTCGCGCCGCTCGACCGAGCGCGAGCTGGCAAAGAAACCATGCAGCGCATCCAGCGCCGAGGCGCCCTGCAACAGCTGCCGTTCCACCGCTTCGACCTGGCGCGCGGCCATGCGGGCAAATTCCGCTGCCCGGGTTTCGCGCGCTTCCTTCAGCAGCGCCAGCCACACTACCAGCGTCAGCGCTAGGCTCAGGAGCGCAACGGTGCCGATCACCCAGCCCCGGCCGCGCAGCAGTATGCGTTCTGCCAGCGCAGTCCGGGGCGGTGCGGCGGTATGTGGCGCCTTCTGCATCCGTCCCGCCTTTCCATCCCCGCATCATGCGCACGTGCGATATGGGTCCCAGCCATGCCCGGCCGGCGCGGCCTGGGCACGGCCTGGGGGCCTCAGGGGAACAATCCGCGCAGGAGCTTTGCGTCGGTCACCCGCTGCACCCCTTCCACCAGCGCCGCGGTGCGCATGTCGAGCCCGCCGCGCGCCGCCCGTGCCACCGTGCGTTCGAAGGCGTTCAGCATGATCTCCCGCAGGCGGCGGTTGATCTCCTCCAGCCGCCAGGTGAGGTTCTGGGTGCCCTGCACCCATTCGAAATATGACACGGTCACGCCGCCGGCATTGCCCAGGATGTCGGGCAGGATGGTGATGCCCCTTTCGTTCAGGATTTCATCCGCTTCCAGCGAAGTCGGCCCGTTGGCGCCCTCGGCCAGGATCCGGCATTGGATGCGGTCCGCATTGGCGGCGGTCACCTGGTTCTGCAGCGCGGCCAGCGCCAGCACGTCGCATTTGGTCTCCAGGAGCTCGGCATTGGTGATCGCCTCGCCGCCGGTGAACCCTTTCAGCACCCGGTTCTCCGCGACGTGCTCCATGAGAGCCTGCACCGGCAGGCCCTTGGGATTGAAGAGCCCGGTGGAGACATCGCTGACCGCGATGATGCGGGCGCCTGCCTCTTCAAGGAACTTGGCGGTGTAGCTGCCGACGTTGCCGAAGCCCTGCACAACCGCGCTCGCGCCCTGAAGGTCCAGGCCGCTGTGTTTTGCCGCCGCCTCAACCATGTAGACGAGGCCGCGGCCGGTGGCCTCGCGGCGGCCGAGCGAGCCGCCCAGCACCACCGGCTTGCCGGTGACCACCGTGGGCACGGTGTAGCCCGCCTGCTGGCTGTAGGTGTCCATCATCCAGGCCATCACCTGCTCGTTGGTGCCCATATCGGGGGCAGGGATGTCCTTGTCGGGGCCAATGATGTCGATGATTTCGGTGGTGTAGCGCCGGGTCAGCCGCTGCAGCTCGTGCCGTGACAAGCCTGTTGGATCGACCCGCACCCCGCCCTTGGCACCGCCGAAGGGCAGGTGCATCAGCGCGCATTTCCAGGTCATCCAGGTGGCCAGTGCTGCCACTTCGCCCAGGTCCACGTCCTCGTGGTAGCGCACCCCGCCCTTGGTCGGCCCCATCGTCAGCACATGCTGCACCCGGTAGCCGAACACCGTTTCCACCTGGGTGCGGTCGTCGCGGAAGAAGGGGAAGGAAACCACCTGCGTGCGCTGCGGGAACAGCAGGCGCTGGCGGATGTTGTCGTCCAGCTCCATGATCTGCGCCGCCTTCAGGAACTGCTGCTGCGCGAGGCGGAACATCGGCGAGTCCCATTCCGCGGTGCGCGCCCGGGCGCGGGCCAGGGTGTAGCGGATCGCCCGGTCCAGCGAGACCGCGTTGAGATCGGATTTCACCAGGTAATCGCTGGCGCCGGCCTCCACCGCGCTGGCGGCGAGCTTGAGGTCATCGACCGCAGTCAGCACCACCACCGGCGTCTCGGGCGCCGCGGCGCGGACCCGGAACAGGGTTTCCAGGTCGCGGCTGTCGGGCAGCACCAGGTCGAGAAGCACCAGATCCACTCCGCCGGCACCCAGGCAGGACAGCCCCTCGGCCAGGCTCGCCGCGGTCTGCAGCGCGCAGTCGAGCTGCGGCGCGCCTTCGATCAGGCGTTCGACAAGCTTTGCGTGCAGCGGGTTGTCCTCAACCAGGAGGAGGCGGACAGGCGGGCCGGCCATGCTGTGTCCTTTCAGCAGTCAAAACGGCGGCAAACGGCCTCCCCATGCTGATACAGATTGCCGCCGCAGTCACCTTTACCGGCGCTTGATCGCCAAGATGTGATCACGGATGGCGCGGGGGCCGCGCTGGCAGCGCGCACTAGCGCAGCGCCTTGGATTGGCAAGGCAAGTGCGGTCCCGGCAGGCAAATATAAAGTGCCCGGGACCTGCCCGGTTGCTCACACCTGATGCCGAATTTGTGATAACCTGTTCTGTGCGCGTGCGCGGCGGCTGGGGTGGACCGCCGCGACTCATACGCCGTTGGCGGCCGTCCGGCACCGTTCCCCTGCGGTCCCGGAAACGGCGCATTGAATTGTTGTGTGAATTACGAGTGAATAGGGGGACAGATGTCCAAAATTTTATATGCGGCCAAGCGGCCGGACGATGGCTATGCGTCGAACCCGGAAAATCCGGACTGGGGGGCGGCAGGAACCGCACTGCTGCATCTGGCATCGTCCGAATTGGGCCCGGACGGGGAAATGTCCGGCGCGGACAGACCGAGCCCGCGGGAGATTTCCAACTTGATCGCGGTGCAGCAGGGGGAGCCGGGCAATGCCGCGGGCCTGTCGGACTTCCTGTGGATCTGGGGGCAGTTTCTGGACCATGACCTGTCGCTGACCGAAGCCGGGAGGGGCGTGACCGCAGATATCCCGGTGCCTGCAGGGGACCCCTATTTCGATCCCTTCGGCAGCGGCGATGCGGTGATCAATTTCTTCCGGGCGGACCGGCAGGACGGCGCCTATGTCAATCAGATCACCGGCTTCATGGATGCCTCGATGATCTATGGCTCGGACGCTGCAAAGCTGGAGAGCATGCGCATTGACGGCGGAAGGATGAAGATGACCGCGGACGGCTATCTCTACCTGGAGGAAGGCGCTCTGCTGACCGGCGATGTCCGGGCGGCGGAGAATACGGCGCTGTCCTCGATGCACACGATCTTCACCCGCGAGCATAACCGCCAGGTGGACTTGCTGGCCGAGCGCATGCCGCACCTTTCGGAAGACGCACTGTTTGACGCCGCGCGGGCGCGGGTGGAGGCGGTCATTCAGGCGATCACCTACAAGGAATTCCTGCCGCTGCTGATCGGACAGGACGCGCTGCCGGACTACCGGGGCTATGACGCCACGGTGAACCCGGGCATTTCGGCCGAGTTTTCCACCGTGGTCTTCCGGCTGGGCCATACGCTTCTGTCCGCGAACCTGCACCGGGTGGCTGAGGATGGCACCGCGCTGGACCCGCTCGCGCTGCGCGATGCCTTCTTCCAGCCGCATCTGCTGAGCGGGAAACACATGATCGACGACGTCATGCGCGGTGCGGCCGATCAGCAGTCGCAGGCCATCGACACCCAGGTTGTGGAGGATGTGCGCTCCTTCCTGTTCGGCCCCCCGGGAGCGGGGGGCTTTGACCTGGCGGCGCTGAATATCCAGCGCGGCCGCGACATGGGGGTGGCCAGCTACAACAACCTGCGCGAGGCGATGGGGCTGGCACGGGCGGAGCACTTCTCCGACATCACCTCGGACGCGGAGCTGGCGGCGCGGCTGGAGGCGCTTTACGGCGGCACCGATCTGGTCGATGCCTGGGTCGGCGGCCTGGCCGAGGACCCGACGGGCGGCGGGCTCTTGGGGGAAACTTTCACTGCGGTCATGGTCGATCAGTTCTCCCGGCTGCGCGATGGCGACCCCTATTGGAGCGCCAGCCGCGGCAGTCTGGCGGCAGAGGAGCGGGCGGCGCTGTGGGAGACAACGCTCGCCGATGTGCTGCTCAACAACACCGGCATCGAGGCGATCCAGAAGGATGTGTTCATCGCGATGAACCGGATCGGCGGCAGCGGTTTCCAGGACGTTCTAAAGGGCACGGGGGACGCGGATTTCATCTTTGGCGGCGAAGCGCGCGATTACCTGTTTGGCCGCGCCGGAAACGATGATCTGCAGGGCGGCGCCGGCAACGATGTCCTGAAGGGCAACCGTGGCGCCGACTGCCTCGACGGCGGCTGGGGCAACGATCTTCTGCGGGGCGGCCGTGGTGACGACTTCGTCTTCGGCGGTGAGGGGCGCGACATGCTCTACGGGCTGGGCGGAAACGATACGCTGAAAGGGGGCGCGGGCAATGACGTGTTGCACGGCCACCGGGGCGATGATCTGCTGGAAGGTGGCGAAGGTGATGACGTTATAACGGGCGGGCCCGGAGACAACACATTGCAGGGCGGCGCCGGTCACGATGTGTTCCTGTTCAAGACGCATCAGCCGGGCGCCAACAGGGTCACCGATTACGAGACCGGGGCGGACCAGATCCGCCTCCACAGCCGCAATCCCGCTGGGCTCGAAGTCACCGAAAGCCGCCACGGCGTCAGCATTGCCAATGGCGATGGCTGGTCGCTGCTGGTCGAGGGCATCAGCCTGGCCGAGCTGGAAATGCAGGGCGTGAGCCTGCTCTGGTAGGACCTCAGCCCGCGGGCCGCACGGCGTCCGGGTGCGCCGCGGCAAAGGCGGGGTGGCTTGCGCAGGCCGCCTCCACCTCCAGCACCCGCGCCAGGCCGGAGAATTCCGCCTGCCAGCGCCGCGCGTTGTAGAGCTGCGGCATCAGGCAGATATCGGCGAACCCCGGGACCGCTCCGGCGCAGAACGGCGCGGGGTTGAAACCGTGCAGCAGCGCCTCGAACGCCCTGAGCCCGGGGGTGATGAAATGCTGCATCCAGGCCGTCGGCATATCGGCCCTGCCGCCGCTGAGCAGGGTGGCATGGCGCGCCACCTGCAGGTTGCACACCGGGTGCACATCGACCGCCACCGACTGCGCGAGGGCCCGGACTTTCGCGCGCTGGGCGGGGTCGGCGGGCAGCAGGCCGAGGTTCCGGGTTTCCTCCAGGTAGTCGAGGATCGCCAGTGACTGGGTCAGCCGCAGACCGTCGATCTCCAAGACCGGCACGAAGCCCTGCGGGTTGCGGGCTAGGTGTTCGGCGCTGCGGTGCTCGCCCGCGGCCAGATCCACCGGCACGGTGCGATATGCGACGCCCGCGAGGTTCAGCGCAATGCGCAGCCGGTAACTGGCGGAGGAGCGCCAGTAGTCGTAAAGCACCGCCTCGCTCATCCTGCACCGCCCCCGTCCGGGGTGCGGCAGCCTGTCTGCCCGCCGCTCAAGCGCCGGTCTCCGATGGCTTGCGCGCGGCGGCCTCCAGCGCCTGGGCCAGGACCGTGCGGGCGCCGATGTGGTTGGCCAGCACCAGCACCAGCCGCGCGTTATACGCATCGCTCCCGGCCTTGCTCAGGCCCTCATGCGCGGCGAGGAGGTCGGCGTAGAAATCATCTGCGCCCTCGATATTGGGGGTAAGGATCAGGTCATCGGTGGTGGTCATTGCACGTGCTCCTTGCCTGCAGCCCGGCGGATGGCGTGCCGGAACTGGGTGTCGTCATAGCTGGGGCGGCGGGCGGCGATGTGCTGATCCGGGCGGATCAGGTAGACCCCGCTTTCGGCCTTGCCCAGGTAGCGGTCCTTCAGCGCCAGTGTCTTGTCGTCCTTCACCGAAAGCGCCAGCCGGGTGACTTCGATCCCGGCTTCCTCGATCTGGTCCGGGGCGGCGGCGTCGATGGTGAGCAGCACAAACTTGCCGCCCAGCCGGTCGAGCAGATAACCGTCCCCGAGCGGCGCGTCGGGGCAGGGCGCGCCCGGGCGGGTGCGCTCGGGGCCATCCAGCGCATCGGCCGAGTTCAGCGGCGAGCCGTCGTGGATCGTGGGCACCGACAAGCGGCCCGAGTTCACCAGCGGGCGGGCAAATTCATAGTGCTCCGACAGGTCCAGCACCGCATCGCGCAAGAGCCGGCTCATCTCCGACTTCGGGGTGATGAAATCGGTCGAGCGGGTGGAGTTGAGGATGTTCTCCTCCGCGCCCTGGATCCGTTCCGCCTCGTAGCTGTCCAGCAGCGCTTCCGGCGCCTTGCCATCGATCACAAGCTTCAGCTTCCAGCACAGGTTGTCGGTGTCCTGCAAGCCGGAGTTGGCCCCGCGCGCGCCAAAGGGAGAGACCTGATGCGCGGCGTCGCCCGCAAAGATCACCCGGCCATGGCGGAACTTCTCCATCCGGCGGCACTGGAAGGTGTAGATCGAGACCCACTCCAATTCGAATTTCACATCCTCGCCCAGCATCGCCTTCAGCCGCGGGATCACGTTTTCGGGCCGCTTCTCGCGCTCCTTGTCGATGTCCCAGCCAAGCTGCAGGTCGATGCGCCAGACCCCGTCCGGCTGCTTGTGCAGAAGCGCCGACTGGCCGCGGTTGAAGGGCGGGTCGAACCAGAACCAGCGCTCGGCCGGGAACTCGGCCTCCATCACCACGTCGGCAATCAGGAAGTTGTCCTCGAACACGCGGCCGGCGAAGTCGATGCCCAGCATCCGCCGGGCTGGAGAGTGCGCGCCGTCGCAGGCGATCAGCCAATCGGCCTCGATGTTGTAGGCGCCTTCGGGGGTGTCCACCTCCAAAGTCACGTGGTCCTGGTGGGTGCCGATGGCCGAAACCTTGTTGCGGCCGCGGATCTCCACCGGGGCGCCCTGTTCCTGCAGCTCGTGCAGGCGCTTCACCAGGAAGGCCTCGAAGTAGTATTGCTGCAGGTTGATAAAGGCCGGGCGGTGGTGGCCGGTCTCCGGCAGCAGGTCGAACTCGTAGACTTTGCGGTGGTCGAAAAAGACCTTGCCGGTGTGCCACTGCACCCCCTTGTCCACCATCTCCTGGCCGCAACCCAGCCGGTCGAGGATCTCCAGTTGCCGCTTGGCAAAACAGATCGCGCGGGAGCCGAAGCTGACCTTGTCGTTGTCATCCAGCACCACGGTGTCCACCCCCTGCTGGGCCAGGTCGATGGCCGCGGCCAGCCCGACCGGGCCTGCGCCCGCCACGATCACCTTGTGGCGCACCGGGGCCGGGGCGTCCTGATCCGGGCTGCGCTGGTAGGGGTACAGGGGGCGTTCAAAGATCTGGTTCATCGGGTCCTCCCTCGGTGGGTGCCATCCGGCACGGCTCCGCCGCGTCCCGGCGTCCGGCCAGTATCTGGCCGGCATCCGGACGGCGTGGGGCACGCCGGGAGGGCAGCCAAGTGTCTCACAGGTTTGCCAGGCGCGACACGATCTGGATCAAACCGCGCCCGGGATGCGGCGCGGTCTAGCCCTGCAACGCGTCCCACATCTCCAGATCGCGCTGGGCGGTCCAGATCCGCGGCGTGTCGATACCGCGGGCCTCGTCATAGGCGCGGGCGACGTTGAAGGGCAGGCAATGCTCGTAGATCGCGTAGTCCGCGAACTTCGGGTCGCATTCGCTGCGCACAGCGTCCCAAGCCTCCTTCAGAGTGCCGTTGCGGGCGGCAACCCGTGCCGCCGGGCGGTAAGTGCTGTCGACGAAGTCGCGGGTGTTCTCGATTGCGGCATTGACCATCTCGCGGCCGACCAGCGCATCGCCGCGGCCCGGCGCGATGGCGTCCACGTCAAACGCCTTGATCGCGTCGAGCGTGGTACCCCAGTCTCCAAAATGCCCGTCGCCGCAGTAGCAGGCCGAGTGGTATTCGACGATGTCGCCGGTGAACATTACGTTCTGGTCCGGCACGTGGATCACGATATCGCCCGCGGTGTGGGCGCGGCCCAGATGCATCAGATCAACCCGGCGGTTGCCGAGGAAAACGCTCATCCGGTCCGAGAAAGTGGTGGTCGGCCAGGTCAGCCCGGGAATGCTCTCATGGCCTTCAAACAGCCGGGGGAAGCGCTGGAACTCGCTGTCCCAGTCCTCCTGCCCGCGCTCCGCCACCATCGCGCGCGCCGTCTCTGACATGAGGATCTGCTGCGCCCCGAAGGCCGAGGCGCCGAGCACGCGGACGGCGTGGTAGTGGGTCAGTGCCACATGGGTGATCGGCTTGTCGGTGACCGAGCGCACGCAGTCGATCACCTTCTGCGCCAGCCGCGGGGTGGCCTGCGCCTCGACGATCATCACGGAGTCGTCCCCGATAATCACGCCAGAGTTCGGGTCGCCCTCTGCGGTGAAGGCATAAAGCCCGTCGCCAACTTCGGTGAAGGAGATTGTCTTTTCGCTCATGTCGCCTTGGGAGGCGAATGCCTTGGCCATGGGTCTGTCCTTTCAGCGCTGCGCCCGAGGCCAAGTGAGGGAGCCTCCGGCGGGGATATTTTGGGCCAGAAGAAGGGCGGGGGTCTACCTCTGGAACGGGTCGTCGAGGGCGGGCAGGAGGGTGCCGGTGCAGTCGCCGAAGCCGATGGTGTAGCCATCGCCCCGGGCTGCGCCCTTCAGTGTCAGGGTGTCGCCGTCCCCGACGAAGGAGCGGGTTTCGCCGCCGTCCAGCGTCAGGGGTTCCTTGCCGCCCCAGCTGAGTTCCAGAAGCGAGCCGCGGCTGTCTTTGGCGGGCCCGGAGATGGTTCCGGAGCCGAGAAGGTCGCCTGGGTTCATCGGGCAGCCCGACGTGGAGTGATGCGCCAGCTGCTGGGCGGCGGAGTAGTACATCTCCTGGTAGTTGGTGCGCGCGATGGTGGTGGCGTCCTTGCCTTCGGGCGCCAGCGTCACCTCCAGCTCGATGTCATAGAGCATCGGGCCGCAGTCCTTCAGGTGGTCCAAGAGCTCCACCTCGCGTGCCGGCGTGTCACAGCGGAACGGCTCCAGCGCCGCTTTGGTGACGATCCAGGGGCTGATCGAAGTTGCGGTCGCCTTGGCCTGGAAGGGCCCGAGCGGCTGGTATTCCCAGGCTTGGATGTCGCGCGCGGACCAGTCGTTCAGCAGCACGTAGCCGAAGATGTGGTCATCGGCCTCCTGCACGGTGATCGGGCCGTCCGACGGGGTGCCAACAATCGCGCCCATCTCCAGCTCGATATCGAACCGGGCCGAGGGCGCCCAGCGGGGCTTGGCGTCATCCGGGCCTTTCAGCTGGCCCCAGGGGCGGCGCACATCCGTGCCCGAGACCACCACCGAAGAGGCCCGCCCGTTGTAGCCGATCGGGATGTGCAGCCAGTTCGGCGGCAGCGCGTTCTCCGCACCGCGGAACATGGTGCCGACGTTCTGGGCATGGTGGCGGCCGGCGTAGAAATCGGTGTATTCGCTCACCGCGAAGGGCATGTGCAGATCGGCCTCCGCCATCGGCACCAGCAGCGGCTCCACCTTGCCGCGCTCCTCGGCGCCCTCCTCAAGCAGCGCCATGAGCCGCGCCCGCAGCGCGGCCCAGACCGCCGGGCCCTGCTCCATCAGGTCGTTCCAGTAGGGCACGTCGAATAACGGCGCATCGCCAAGCTGGATCAGGCCGCTCTCCTCCGCGGCCTGCATGTCGAGGATCATGCCGCCAATCGCGACACCGCAGCGCGGCTCGTCCGCGCCGGTGGAGAACACGCCATAGGGCAGGTTGTTGAGCGGGAACGGGTGGGCCGCGTCATTGGCCGAGGCCACCCAGGATTTCAGAAGCGGCATGGTGCCTCCAGGTCTGCGGATCGGGGGATCCTTGTCATCTTGCCGGAAATACTCCGGGGGTGAATGGGCCGCCTGAGGCCCAGAGGGGGCAGCGCCCCCTCTACCTTCACTTCTCTCCGGGGGTGCCGTCGAACTTTTTCTCGATGTCGGCCCAGCAGTCGATGTAGTCGTCCTGCAAGGGCGCTTCCTTGGCGGCAAAGCCAGTCAGGTGCTGCGGGAAGCGGGTCTCGAACATGAAGGACATGGTGTTGTCCAGCTTCTCGGGGCCCAGTTCGGCGTTGGACGCGCCCTCGAAGGCGTTCTTGTCCGGCCCGTGCGGCAGCATCATGTTGTGCAAGCTCATGCCCCCCGGAACGAAACCCTTGGGCTTGGCATCATACTGGCCGTAGATGTTGCCCATCAGCTCGGACATGATGTTCTTGTGGTACCACGGCGGGCGGAAGGTGTTCTCGGCCACCATCCAGCGCTCGCGGAACAGCACGAAGTCGATGTTGGCGGTGCCCGGCACGCCCGAGGGCGCGGTCAGCACGGTGAAGATCGACGGGTCCGGGTGGTCGAACAGGATCGCGCCCACCGGGCAGTAGGTGCTGAGGTCATACTTGTAAGGCGCGTAGTTGCCATGCCAGGCCACCACGTCCAGCGGCGAATGGCCGATCTTGGTCTCGTGGAACTGGCCGCACCATTTTATGGTCACGGTGGACGGCACTTCGCGGTCTTCAAATGCCGCCACCGGGGCCTTGAAGTCGCGCGGGTTGGCAAGGCAGTTGGCGCCGATCGGTCCGCGGCCGGGCAGTTCGAACTTCTGGCCGTAATTTTCGCAGACAAAACCGCGGCACGGGCCTTCGAGCACCTCGACCCGGTAGACCAGCCCGCGCGGGAGGATGGCGATTTCCTGCGGCGCGAGGTCGATGATGCCGAGCTCGGTGGCAAAGCGCAGGCGGCCCTCCTGCGGCACCACCAGCAGTTCCGAGTCGGCAGAGAAGAAGTAGCTGTCCACCATCGACCCGGTGATCAGGTAGATGTGGCTGGCCATGCCGACCTGCGTGTTCACGTCGCCCGCGGTGGTCATGGTGCGCATGCCGGTGAGCCAGGTCAGCCCCTTGTCCGAATGCGGCTCGGGCAAGGGAACCGGGTCCCAGCGGTACTGGCCCAGGCTGATGACATCATCCACCACATGCGGTGCCGACTTCCAGTAGGGCAGCTCGATCTTCTCGTAGCGGTGGGAATGCTTGACAGAGGGGCGGATGCGGTAGCTCCAGGTGCGCTCCGGCGGGTCTGCGGTGAAGGCGGTGCCGGACAGCTGCTCGCCATAAAGGCCGTAGCTGCATTTCTGCGGGCTGTTCATGCCCTGCGGCAGCGCGCCGGGCAGGGCCTCGGTCTCGAAGTCATTGCCGAAGCCGGGCATGTAGCCCTCGTGCGGGCCCGCCATCGAGGGGGCCTGGATCATCTGGTGCGGATCTGCGGGCCGATTCATGACACGTTCCTCCTGTTGCTGCTTGCGGGGTAATAGTTGTTTTTGTAACCAACAAGGGAGAGGGAGCGCAAATGAGCGAAAAAGATGATTTCACCCTGCAGGATTTCCTGCCCTTCCTGCTGAACCGCGCGGCCGAGGAAAGCTCGCTAGAATTTCAGCGCCATTACAAGGACCGCTATGGTATGCTGCGCACCGAATGGCGGGTGCTGTTCCACCTGGGCAGCTACGGTCAGATGACGGCCAAGGAGATCGGCGCGCGGGCGAAGATCCACAAGACCAAGATCAGCCGCGCGGTGGCGAAGCTGTCGCAGAAACGCTTTGTCACCCGCAGCCGCGACGAGACGGACCGCCGGGCCGAGCATCTGACGCTGACCCCGGCGGGACAGGCGGCCTACCGCGACCTGCGCGAGGTGGCGCAGGCGTTCGATGCGAAGATGTGTGCCCGCTTCAGCGCGGACGAGGTTGCGATTTTGCGGTATATGCTGCGCGAATTAGCAGGGATCGAGGCGTAGACATTGCCCGCGCCAGGCCCCAAATGAAGGCGGTGAATTGAAAGGCGAGAAATGATTCAAGTTGACGTCAATGCCGGCCCTTTGATCGCCTGGCTGATGGAGCAGGGTCTGCAAGGTGCGCGGCAGCAGGATCTGCTGCAAGGCTATTGCCTGCGGCTGGCCGACGCCGGCGTGCCGCTGTGGCGGTTCCACCTGGCGCAGCGCGCGTTCCACCCGCGGTTCGGCGGCATCGGTTTCAACTGGACCCGCGCCGCGGGCATTTCGCACGAGCATTACGAATACCGCGAGAGCCCGCGGGAGGAATGGCTGCGCAGCCCGTTTTTCCACATCCTGGAGCACGACCTGGAGGAATTCCGCGAGAACATCGAAGGCGGCGCGCCGGAGGAGTTCCCGCTGCTGTCCGAACTGCGCGAGCGCGGCGCCACCGAATATTTCGCCAAGGGCCTGCGCTTTGCCCCGCCGGAGGCCGGCCCCAATGATCCGCGCCACCCGCAGGAAGGCATGCTGGTCTCCTGGAGCACCGACCGCGCGGGCGGCTTCACCAGCCGCGAGCTGGACCTGATCCGAACCACGCTGCCGCATCTGGGGCTGGCACTGAAATCCTCCTCCAACCGGCAGATGGCGAGCGATCTTTTGCAGGTCTACCTCGGCCGCGATGCCGGCCGTCGGGTGCTGTCGGGCGAGATCCAGCGCGGCTCCTCCGAGAAGATCGACGCGGTGCTCTGCCTGTTCGACCTCAAAGGCTTCACCGAGCTGGCCGAGGCGCTGCCCGGGGAAGAGCTGATCGAGATGCTGAACGGCTACTTCGGCCTTGCGGTGGCGAGCATCCAGGAACATGGCGGCAACATCCTGAAGTTCATGGGCGACGGCATGCTGACCATGTTCAACCTCGGCAGCATCGAGGAGGACGCCCACGCCGCGCTTGCCGCCGCCAACGAGCTTTGCGGCAAGGTACGCGCCCATAACGCCGCGCGCGAGGCGGAGAATCTGCCCACCATGGGCTTCACCCTGGCGGTGCACGCGGGCGAAATCCTCTATGGCAATGTCGGGGCGGAGAACCGGCTGGATTTCACCGTGATCGGCCAGGCGGTGAACCAGACCGCGCGGATCTCCGGCATGCACCGCTCGGTGGGGCAGAACATCATCCTGTCGGAAGACGTGAAGGCGGCGGCCAAAGGCACCAGCCACGACCTGGTGTCGCTGGGCCGCTACATGCTGCGCGGCGTCGCCGATCCGATTGAGCTTTACACGATCCACCGCGGCAGTTGCGGCTGCTAGGCACCGCGGCCCGGTCCTCGCGCATCGGGCCTGGCGCCGGGACAGGCGAAGCCGGGATCAGAGGCTGATCTCGACTCCCGGCAGGTTCATCTCCTTCATCATGTCGCGCAGCTCCTGGCGCGCCGCGATGTTGGAGATGTTCAGCTGCTTGACGCCAACGTCCTTGAGATCCAGCAGTGTCAGCCCGCGCGGGAACAGCTCGCGGAAGATCACCCGCTCAGAGAACCCCGGCGCCACGCGGAAGCCGATGCGGCGCGACAACATGTTGATGGCGCGCTCCATCTTTTCCTTGTTGACCATGCGCTGGGTACCGACGCGGTTGCGGATCACGATCCAGTCGATCGGCTTGAGGCCCGCTTGCGCGCGCAGCTGGCGGGCGTTCCAGACCATCTCGGAATAGACCGAGGGGCCGGTGATCTTCTCGCCCTTCTGGTCGACGTGGGCCAGGAGGTCGAAATCGACGAAACTGTCATTCAGCGGCGTGATCAGCGTGTCGGCCAGCGAATGCGCCACCTGACTCAGCCGCGTGTGCGAGCCGGGGCAGTCGATCAGGATGAAGTCGTGGCCCGGTTCCAGGCTGGACACCGCGGCCGAAAGCCGGTGGTCATAGACGTTCTCGCCCGGCTGCAGGCTGGCGGCGTCGATCTCCGGCAGCTCGTGCATTTCCACCGTCGGCAGGTCGAGCCCGGCCTTGGCCATGAACTCCCTGCGGTTTTCCAGATAGCGGCCCAGCGAACGCTGCCGCAGGTCGAGATCCAGCGCCGCCACCCGGTGGCCGAGCCGGGCCAGGGTGGTGGCGACATGCATGGAAACAGTTGATTTGCCCGCGCCGCCCTTCTCGTTTCCGACGACAATGATATGCGCCATGTACCGGTTCCTTCGCTCATACGCGCATGCGCACGTCCTTGTTCCGGCCCTGTATAGGCAGTGTTCCGGGGCAAGAAAAGCACCGGGCGCGGGCTGGTAAACTTAGTGTATCACTTGTGTTTTCCGGGTCCCGCGGGCTTGCGCTGCGGACGCGCGTCGCCGCCTTTTGCGCCCTTGCCGCCAAAGGCCGTGGACGCGCGGGCCTTGTTCTTCTTGCTGGTGGGCTTGCCCGCCGGCGGTTTTGGCCCTTTGGCGCGCAGCGGCTTGCCAGGGGCGTTCGGGTTCACCATCCGCTTGGAGGTGTCCGACGCGCCCTTGGGGCCGCGCGGCTTGGCCACTGCGGCGGGTTCGGGCTTGCTGAAGCGGCCCTCCGGCTTGTCGCGGCGCGGTGCCTTGCCGTCCGCGCTGTCGTGGCGCGGCTTGTCCTTCCAGTCCTTCCAGTCCTTGCGCGGCGGGCGGCTGTCGCGGTCCGCACCAAAGCCGCCGGGCTTGCCGCCCGGTTTGCTGCGGTGTGCGGGCGCCGCGCCCTCGGATTTGCCCTGATAAGGCTTGCGCGCCTCGTAGCCGCCGCCCTCACGGTCGCCGCCGCGGGGTTTGCTCCAGTCCGGTTTGCCGCCTTCCGGCCGGGCGCCCTCGGGCTTGCCGCGGTGCGGTTTGCCTTTCGGGCCGCGCGGGCCGCCAAAGCCGCCCGGGCCGCCGGGACCGCGGCGCGGGGCCGGCGGCAGGTTGGGGGCGTCTGCCAGGCGGGTCAGCTCGACGCCGGGCTCCAGCTCGGTCTTGCCGCCAAGCGCGCCGAGGAAGCCCTCGACCGCGCTTTCGCTGATCTCGGCGAAGGTTTCATTGTCCTGCACCCGGATCGCGCCGATGGCGTCGCGCTCGATATTGCCGGCCTTGCACAGCATCGGCAGCACCTTGCGGGGATCGGCGCCGGCGGCGCGGCCGCCGGACAGCGAGAACCAGACGCTGGGGCCGAAATCGCGGCGTTCCTTGCGCTCCTTGCGGGGCGGGGCGGCGTCTGCCGGGCCCAGCTCCTCGGGCGCGGAGTGGCGGCTGCGGTAAAGACGCAGATAAGCGGCGGCGAGCTGCTCGGCGCTGAATTGCGCCATCAGGGTTTCCACCGTGGACTGCTCGCCCTCGGCCACCGGCTCCTGCCAGATCGCATCGCCCAGCATGCGCTCTTCGTCGCGCGCCATCACGTCGTCAGCCGAGGGGGCTTCGCAGTGCTCGGCCGTGAGCTTGGCCCATTTCAGCAGGCGCAGCGCCTTGCCGCGTGCCTTTGGCGGCACGATCAGCGCGCTCACGCCCTTGCGCCCGGCCCGGCCGGTGCGGCCCGAACGGTGCAGCAGGGTTTCGTGGTTCGAGGGCAGCTCGGCGTGGATCACCAGCTCAAGCCCCGGCAGGTCGATGCCGCGCGCCGCCACATCGGTAGCGACGCAGACCCGCGCGCGCCCGTCGCGCATCGCTTGCAGTGCATGGCTGCGCTCGGTCTGGGACAGCTCGCCCGAAAGCGTCACGACCGGCAGGCCGCGGTTCGAAAGCCGGGTTGCCAGCCGGTTCACCATCGCCCGCGTGTTGGCAAAGATGATCGCGCTCGGCGCCTCGTAGTAACGCAGCACGTTGATGATCGCGTTTTCCGCATCCTGCTGCGCCACCGCCATCAGCCGGTATTCGATATCGGCATGCTGCGAGGTCTCGGCCACGGTCTTGATCCGCAGCGCGTCCTTCTGGAAGGTCTCCGCAAGGTTGGCGATCGCCGGCGGCACGGTGGCCGAGAACAGCAGCGTGCGGCGATCCTCGGGCGCCTCCCCGAGGATGAACTCCAGATCCTCGCGAAAGCCCAGGTCCAGCATCTCGTCGGCTTCGTCCAGCACCACGGCCTGCAACGCGCTGAGGTCGATCGAGCCGCGCATGATGTGGTCGCGCAGACGGCCCGGGGTGGCGGCGACGATATGGGCGCCGCGGGCCAGCGCCCGGCGCTCGTCGCGCATGTCCATGCCGCCGACGCAAGAGGCGATGGAGGCATTGGCCCCGGCGTAAAGCCAGCTCAGCTCGTGTTTCACCTGCAAGGCCAGCTCGCGCGTGGGCGCAATCACCAGCGCCAGCGGCGCCGCAGCCTCGCCAAAGCTCTCCCCCTCGCCCAGAAGGTCCGGCGCCAGCGCCAGCCCGAAGCCCACCGTCTTGCCAGAACCGGTCTGCGCCGACACCAGAAGGTCGCGGCCTTCCACCTCGGGCTTGGTCACCGCCTCCTGCACTTGGGTCAGGGTGTCATATCCGCGCTGTTGCAGCGCGTCGGCCAGGGCTTGTTTCACGGGCAGGGTAACTTTCCCGCGCAGCCATCTGCCGCGCGTAAGGGAGAACAGAAAAAAGGCTGCCCGTCAGGGGCAGCCTTCGGGATGTGTCGAGAGATACGCAGCGGCTTAGAAGCCCAGGCCTTCGTATTTCTTCTTGAACTTGGAGACGCGGCCGCCGGCATCCAGCAGGCGCGAGGTGCCGCCGGTCCAGGCCGGGTGCACGGTGGGGTCGATGTCCAGCGACAGCTGGTCGCCTTCGCTGCCCCAGGTGGAACGCATCTGGATGACGGTGCCGTCGGTCATCTTGACGTTGATGGTGTGGTATTCGGGATGGGTGTCTTTTTTCATGATACCGCTCCTCAGGCTTTCTTGGGCTTGTAGTTCGCGTCTTCCGCGATCCGTGCCGATTTGCCGCGGCGCGCACGCAGGTAGTACAGCTTGGCGCGGCGCACGCGGCCGCGGCGCACAACTGTGATGCTGTCGATGTTGGTCGAATAGAGCGGGAACACGCGCTCCACGCCTTCACCGAAGGAAATTTTGCGGACGGTGAACGAACCGGCAATCCCTGCGCCGTTCTTGCGGCTGATGCAGACGCCTTCGTACATCTGCACGCGGGTGCGCGAGCCTTCGGTCACCTTGTAGCCGACACGGATGGTGTCACCGGCTTTGAAGTCGGGGATCTCTTTCCCCAGGGCGGCGATCTGTTCCGCCTCCAGCTGTGCGATCAAGTCCATCGCAACTCTCCTAATCTGCCCGCGGTTCACGCCGCGGAGGTTTCTGCCGTCATGAGAGCTCCTGGTCTTCACCGGGTCCCGCCTTGCGGCCCGCCAGAGATCACGCCGTTCGTTTCTTGGGTCTTGCGGCACACCGGCTGGGAGGGGCCGAAGAAGGCCGGGCAGCTTTGAGTGGCAAACCGCAAAAGGGCCCGGAGCCGCGCAAGCGAATCCAGACCGGCGCTTCATACGGCCGCGGGCGCCGCAAATCAAGGGCTATCGTGCCCAGGGCGGCCTTTCGTGGACGGGCCACTCCCGGGCGCGGCTGGCTCAGGTCCTGGACTTCGCGTCCTGATAGGATTGCCAGAGGTCCGGGCGCCGCTCCCGGGTAATCTCCTCGCTCATGCCATGGCGCCATTCGGCAATCTTGCCGTGGTGGCCGGACATCAGCACCTCGGGGATGGCGCGGCCCTGCCATTCGGCCGGGCGGGTATACTGCGGATGCTCCAAGAGGCCGGAGGAAAAGCTCTCCTCCTCGGCCGAGGCCTGGTTGCCGAGCACGCCGGGCAGCATCCGCACGGTGGCGTCGATCAGCGCCTGCGCGGCAATCTCGCCGCCCGTCATCACGAAATCGCCGAGGCTCACCTCCTGGATGCCGTAGTGCTCCAGCACCCGCTCGTCGACGCCCTCGAAACGGCCGCAGAGCAGGGTGAGCCCGTCGCAGCGGGCGAAATTCTGCATCATCTGCTGATCCATCCGCCGACCGCGCGGCGACAGGTAGATCAGCGGCCAGTTGCCGCCGGTGCCCGCCATCGTATGCTCGATCGCATCGCCCAGCACATCGGCCCGCAGCACCATACCCGCGCCGCCGCCGGCGGGGGTGTCATCGACATTGCGGTGCTTGCCGATGCCGAATTGGCGCAGGTCCACGGTCTCCAGCTGCCACAGCCCCTCCTGCAACGCCTTGCCGGTGAGGCTTTCGCCGAGGACCCCGGGAAAGGCGGAAGGAAACAGGGTAATGATCTTCGCCTTCCACACGCCGGCAAGATCCGGCGTCGGCGTGATCAGCTCGCGCGGGGTCAACGTGGGGCGGATGGCCTTGCGGCCGTGGGATTTATTTGGTGCACTCATGAGGGTGTGTTTAGTCGAGCCAGTTCTGCGCGCAATAAAAAGCTTTTGGAGATTGCATGAGTTCAGACAGGTCCTCCGCAGCGCTGGACCGCGGCCGGTATGCTGTGATGGAGGACGTCGCAGCCCGTACCCGCGCGCTCTGGCCGCAGGCAGCCGCCAGTCTGGGGGTGCCCGCGGCCGGGGCCAGTTTCCGCAGGATGCAGGTGCACAGCAGCAAGGAAGACCGCCGCTGCGCGCTGGAGGTAAGGTCCGCCGGCGGAGAGCGCTTCGTCCTGCGCGCGGAATTTGCCGGGAGCCGCCCGGGGCGCTTCCGGCAATACCTGGAACGGCACAAGGCAGCCGCGGACGGTCTTAAGCCCGTGCCTGGTGTCTCGGCGCCGGGCATTCTTTGGCACGACCCGCAAAAGCCTTTCGTCCTTATGGAATTTGCCCCAGGGGACACCGCTTTCCGCGAATTGGCGATGACAGAATACGGGATCGGCGGCAGAGGCGATGTGCTGCGGCGAATCGGGCATGCAGTTGCGGCTCTGCACAGGGTGTCCGAAGTGGGCGGGAGAAAGTTCTGGCCCAAGACTTTCCTTGCCAAAGTGTCCGGCCGGGCCGTGGCCGTGCGGGACGGCCGGCTGCGGTTGCCGAAGCCCAACAAGTTTTTGGGCCTCTGCGCCTATTTGCACCGGGCGGGCCGGCGGGCGCGTGGACATAGCTATGCCGGCGCCGTGGAACATGGCGACCTTCATCTGCGTAATATTCTGATGTCCGGGGAAACCGTCTCCTTCATCGACTTTTCAAACCACAAGGAGGCTTTTCCGCAGCGCGACCTTGTCAAGATATGGCTGGCAAACTGCCCCGACCAGCTTGCGAACGGCGGCCGCAAACCCGGATACGGGCTGGTAGGGCAGGCGGACTGGGACGCTTTCCAGGACGGTTATGGCGCGGAGCTGACCAGCGATCTGCTGTTCCGGTTCTTTTTTGCCCTGCAGGTGTATAGCTCCTGGCTGCGGCTCACCGGTCCGGCCTGGCCGCTGGAGGCAAAAAGCATGCGGCTCGCGGAGGCGCTGGTTCGGGTGTACGAATCGCTGCTCGCCGATGAACCCGGCTGAGCTGCCGGGAGGCGCCGCTGTCAGAACAGCCCTTCCGGCGGGTCGGCGACGATGCGGCCCTGGGCGAGGTCCACTGTGGGCACCGCGGCCCTGGTGAAGGGCAGCAGCACGGTTGCCTTCAATCCGGGCCCGTGAATTTCCAGCAGGTCGGCAGCGCCGTGGTTCTGCACCGATTTCACCCGGCCCAGCAAGGTGCCGCCAGTGTCATGCACCTCCAGCCCGATCAGGTCGGCGTGATAAAACTCATCATCCGGCAGCGAGGGCAGCTGGTCGCGGCGGGCGAAAAGCTGCAGGCCCCTGATGGCGTCCGCCTCTTCCTTGGTCTGGACGCCGCCGAGAATGGCGGCGAAACCGTTCTTGACGGGACGGGTGAGTGTCAGCGTGTAGCTTTGGCTGCCGTCTTCGCTGGTCAGCGGAGAGTAGCTTTCAATCTCTTCCGGCACCGCGCAGAAGCTTTTCAGGCGCACTTCGCCGCGGACGCCGAAAGCGCCTGCCACCACACCGACGCAGATCAGTTCGCTCATGGTCTCATTCCCTTGCACAGAAGCCCTCGCGCTGCCAGCTGCCGCCGGCCGCTTCGCAGCGTTCGCCTTGGTTGTTGCGTTCGGCGAAGATGCCAGCGGTAAAGGCCACTGCAACAAAAAATACAAGCCGGATCAACCGTCCCACCGGCGGCCTCAGCGGGTCTCGATGGGCAGGGCGGCGATGCGGTTTTCCCAGCCCTGCTCTTCAAGCTCGGGCGTGTCCGACAGCCGTTCCGGGTAGCCGATGCAGAAATAGCCGATCAGGGTCCAGCCTGCGGGCGCGCTGAGATCGCGGTTCAGCTGGCCGGGATCCAGGACCGACACCCAGCCAAGGCCGAGGCCTTCGGCGCGCAGCGCAAGCCAGAACAGGGTAATCGCGGTCACCACCGAAAAGCGGCGCATCTCCGGCATAGTGGCGGCGCCGAGCCCATGGCCCTGCGCGGTTTCATCGTCGCAGTAGATCGCCAGCTGCACCGGCGCATCGCGCATGCCCGAAAGCTTGAGCCCGGCGTAGCGTTCCGCCTGTGCGCCGGAATAGCCCTGCAGAGCGCGGCTGTTGGCGGCCTCAAAGTTCTCGAGCGCAGCGGCGCGGGCGGGTTCGCTGTCCACCCGCAGGATGCGCCAGGGTTCGCTCAACCCCACCGAGGGGGCAAGCGGGATGGCGGCGAGGCAGCGCGCCAGCACCGCCTCCTCCACCGGGTCGCAGCGGAACCGGCGCACATCGCGCCGGAGCCGCATCAGAAGGTCCAGCTGGCTGCGGAAACCCTCGGGAAAAGCGCCCCGCAGCTCCACCGAATTATTCCGCGCTTTCGGCCGCTTCGGCGGCCTTGGCGGCTTTCTCTTCGGCGCGCTCCTGGGCTTTCTTGCCCGGGGTGCCCTTCTTGGGGTTGCTGCGCTCGGCCTTGCTGCGGACGCCTGCGGCTTCCAGCATGCGGGCGATCCGGTCGGTCGGCTGGGCGCCCTGGTCGAGCCAGTACTGCACGCGCTCGGCGTCCATCTTCACGCGGTCTTCCGAATCTTTCGGCAGCAGCGGGTTGTAGGTGCCCAGCTTCTCGAGGAAGCGGCCGTCGCGCGGCATGCGGCTGTCGGCCGCCACGATACGGTAGAAGGGACGCTTTTTCGAGCCGCCGCGGGCCAGACGGATTTTCATTGCCATGGGTTCAGTCTCCTTTGATGGCGTTTCCCGGGGAAGCCCCGGTTTGTCCTGTTGTGTGCTGTTATGCCGGGATCATTCCCGGTGTTTGTTGTGGTGGCGGATCACTTCATCGATGATGAAGTTAAGAAATGCCTTGGCGAACTCCGGGTCCAGATGGGCCTGTTCCGCCAGGTCTTCAAGCCGTGCGATCTGGGCCGCCTCGCGGGCCGGATCGGACGGGGGAAGCTTGTGTTCGGCCTTGAGCCGGCCCACTGCCTGGGTGTGCTTGAAGCGTTCGCCCAGGGTGTAGACCAGGATCGCGTCGAGCCGGTCGATGCTTTCGCGGTGTTCCTTCAGCAGCTCGGCGGCACGGGCAACGGCGTCCTGCGCGGCCGCGTCTTGGGTGGCTGTCGTCATCTGTTCCTCCGCAAGGCAGCAATTCCGGGGCGGGCCGGTCCGGCAAGGCAGTACATCAGGCGGCCTCCCCCTCATGCGGGTGGCGCCAGACCTGGCAGGGCGTCTCCATCACTTCGCCGTCCCGCTCATACCGCGCGCCAAGCCGCTCGGCCAGCTTCAGGGAACGGGTGTTGGCGGGATCGATGTAGGAAATCACTCCGTCGAGCCAGAAGTGGCGTGCGCCATAGGCCCGGGCGGCGAGTGCGGCCTCATAGGCGATGCCCTTGCCCTCGGCGCCCTCATAGACGTGCCAGCCCAGCTCGGGCTCGTCCCAGCCTTCGTGATTGATGAATCCCACCCGGCCCAGCGGTACATTGCCGTCCTGCTCCGCGATCACCCACATGCCATAGCCGCGCACCGCCCAGTGGCCGACGCTGCCGCAGAAGCCGCGCCAGGCGTCTTCGCGCGGCTGCGGGCCGCCGACGAAGCGGCTGCGCTCCGAGGCGATAAAGGCGGCGTGCGCCTCGAAATCCGCGGCTTCGGGAGCGCGCAGGATCAGGCGGGCGGTTTCCACGCAGGGCACGGAGAACTGGACGGCGGCTTGTGTCATTGCAGCACCCGCGCCGCGGCAATCTGGGCGTGGCAGTAGCGGTCCCGGTCGTGGCGCCAGGCGCGGATATTTGGGGCCGGCTGCAGCCGGAAGGAAACCGGTTCTTCCGGCTGGGCACCGATGCGGCGGGCCAGCGCGATGGAGGGTTCGTTCTCCTCGGGAATGTAAGAGACGATGGTGCCCCAGTTCTGCGCCGAGAACAGCCATTCCAGCACGCATTCCGCGGCTTCGCTGGCATAGCCCTTGCCGCGGGCGTTTTCGGTCAGGTGCCAGGACAGTTCGGGTTCGGGCCAGCCCTTGGGGAACCAGGGGCCGACGAGGCCCACGGGATCGCCGCTGCTGCGTTCAATCACCACGAACAGCCCGTAGCCGCGCAGGTGCCAGTGGCCGATGATCGAGGCAATCGACCACCAGAGCGAGTCCGGATCGTCCGACGCCTCAAAGAAGCGGGGCGCATCGGGGTCCAGGAAGGCTTCGTTGGCGTCGAAACCGGGCTCGGCCGGCGAGACCAGCAGCAGCCGGGGCGAGATCAGCCGCGCGAAGCGGTGGAAATTTTCAGACATAACATCTCCCTTCGCCAGCCGGGCGCTGGGACCGGCGGGTGATTGAGCTAGGTAATCCGGGAGTATGCGGGGTTCTGCGTAACATTCGGTTAAGCCGCGGCTTTCCGCAGCCTGGCGGGGGTGCCTGGAGTGAAACTGATGGACGCTCATGTGCTCGCCTCCATCCCGCTGCGGTTCGGGAGCGCGTGGCGGAAGACCAGCACCGGCGCGTCAAAGGCGGCTTCGGCATCGCTGTCGCGCGATGCGCCGGTGCGTTCCGCGGCGCGTGCAGAGCGCGAGTTGCCGGGGTCGACGTAGCTCACCAGCGAGGGCAGCTCCAGTGCCGAAAGAGCGAAGTCGCGCACGGCTGCAATGGCCTCGGCCGCGAGACCCTGGCCCTCGAACCGGTCGGCGAGGAGGTAACCGAGTTCGTGCTCGTGATCGCCATATTCCATGCCGGCGGAAAAGAACCCGGCGACGGCACCGGTTTCACGATGCTCAGCCGCCCACATGCCGGCGCCGCGCAATTGCCAGCCCGCGATGTACTGGGTGAAATCCAGCCAGGCGTCCCGGCGGCTGAACGGGCCGCCCATATGGCGGGCGCGGTTTGACATCAGGATGGCGGCATAGGCCGGAAAGTCTTCCAGCCGGGGCGCGCGCAGCACTAGGCGCGCGCTCTCGATCCGCGGCACATGGCTGCCCGTCTGCCGCGCGAGCGCGGCAGACGGGCCGGAGGCGGGAACCTCCCAGGGATTTGCCGCCTGATTGGTCACTTCTTCTTGCCAAAACCGCTGAGGCCGCCGGGCAGGCCCATGCCGCCGCCGAGACCGGGCAGGCCGCCGGGCATGCCACCGGGAAGACCCTTGCCGCCGCCCATCGCCTTGGCCGCCGCTTCCAGTGCCTTGGGGTCCATCTGGCTGGGGTCCATGCCGTCCATACCGGGCATGCCGCCGCCTTTGCCGAACATGCCCTTCATGGCCTGTTTCAGCATCTTGCCCTTGCCCATCTTGCCCATCTTCTTCATCACATCGGCCATCTGCCGGTGCATTTTCAGAAGCTTGTTGAGGTCGGACACTTCCATGCCGGAGCCGGCCGCGATGCGTTTCTTGCGGCTAGCTTGCAGCAGCGCGGGGTTGGCGCGTTCCTTCTTGGTCATCGACTGGATCATGGCGATCTGGCGCGTCAGCACCTTGTCGTCCATGCCGGAGTCCTGCACCTGCTTGGCCATCTTGCCCATGCCGGGCATCATCTGCATCATGCCCTCCATGCCGCCCATCTGGAGCATCTGCTCCAGCTGCATCTTCAGGTCGTTCATGTTGAACTGACCCTTCATCATGCGCTTCATCATCTTCTCGGCCTGTTCGGCCTCGATGGTTTCCTGCGCCTTTTCGACCAGGGCCACGATGTCGCCCATGCCGAGGATGCGGCCCGCGATGCGCTCCGGCTCGAAGGTTTCGATGGCGTCCATCTTCTCGCCCAGGCCGACAAAGCGGATCGGCTTGCCGGTGACCGCGCGCATCGACAGCGCCGCACCGCCGCGGCCGTCGCCGTCCATCCGGGTGAGCACCACGCCGGAGATGCCGATTTTGGCGTCGAACTCTTCCGCGACTTCCACCGCAACCTGGCCAGTGAGGCCATCGACCACCAGCAGGGTCTCGCGCGGGGAGACCACGTTGCGGACGTCCTCGACCTCCTGCATCAGGGTCTCGTCGATGTGCAGACGGCCGGCAGTATCCAGCATGTAGACGTCATAGCCGCCCAGTGCCGCCTGCTGCTTGGCGCGTTTGGCGATATCGACGGGCTTCTGGCCGGGCACGATCGGCAGGGTGTCGACGCCGATCTGCGCGCCCAGCACCGCCAGCTGCTCCATCGCCGCCGGGCGGTAGACGTCGAGCGAGGCCATCAGGACGCGCTTGCCTTCTTTGTCCTTCAGGCGCTTGGCCAGCTTGCCGGTGGTGGTGGTCTTGCCCGAGCCTTGCAGGCCGACCATCAGCACCGGCGCCGGCGGGTTGTCGACCTTCAGCTTGCCGGGGTCTTCCGAGCCGCGCAGCACGCCGACCAGAGCGTCGTGGACGATCTTCACCACCTGCTGGCCCGGCGTCACCGATTTGGTGACCGCCTGGCCGGTGGCCTGATCCTGCACCTTCTTGACGAAGTCGCGCGCGACCGCCAGCGACACGTCGGCCTCAAGCAGGGCGACGCGCACCTCGCGCAGGGCGGTCTTCACGTCCTCCTCGTTGAGGGCGCCCTGCTTGGTCAGCCGGTCGAAGACGCCGGAAAGGCGTTCGGATAGATTTTCAAACATGCCTCTCGGCCTCCTTAGCCGGTTTCACCTGTGGCGCCCCCCGTATGTAGGGGACATGCGATCCATGCGCAAATGCCCCCACGGGCGTGATACGCTGGTGGGGGGCGATCCCTGGCATGGGGCAGGGACCGGAAGACTCGGGTGCTTCCGGATGTTTGGGCAGGCGCTACCCCGAAACAGGCCGCGAGTCAACCTTTGCGCCGCCGCCGTGGTCTTGCGGCCAGAGCGCGCGGGGCGGCTTGACGGAAGGGGGCGGCTGGCGGAACATGGAGGAGAACGGGCGCCTGCCTGGGCCGAGTCTCTCGTGAGAGGCTCCGGCTATGCATGGCAGTCTCCGCCCTCCGCGTTTCGAGGCAGCGCGCATCTCAGGCAAGCACCGCCGCCGCAGGGGCGCGCGGTTTTCCTTACCGGGCAGGCACACCAGCCGAGGGAGGAACTGAGAACATGCGCGTCTTTACCATATTGGGGCCGTCGCAGTCCGGGAAATCGTCACTGGCCAGGGCGCTGGCCGAATTGGACGGTGCCCCGGGCAAACGTCAGGAGGTTGCAGGTGTCGCCGCTCTGCAACCTTTTTCATTCATGGGGGAGAGTTGGGCTGCGATCGACATCGCGGGCGGCGCCGACAACCTGGCGCAGGCAGGCCCGGCGCTGGCGGCCAGCGATGCGGCGGTGCTTTGCGTGCCGGCCGATGCCGGGGCTGCGGTGCTGAGCGCGCCTTACTTGCGCAAGCTGGAAGAGGCGGGCATCCCCGCCTTCATTTTTTTCAACCGCATGGATCAGGCCACTGGCCGGGTGGCAGAAATCGTGGCGGCCTTGCAGGCCTATTGCAGCCACAACATCATCCTGCGCCAGGTGCCGATTCGCGAGGACGGCCAGGTGGTGGGCGCGGTCGACCTGATTTCGGAACGCGCCTGGCAGTACCGGGAGGGCGAGCCCTCGGCGCTGATCGAGCTGCCGGTGGCGATGTATGCCCGGGAGCAGGAGGCGCGTACCGAACTGCTGGAGGCGCTGGCGGATTTTGACGACACGCTGCTGGAGGAGCTGATCGAGGATCAGAAGGTGATGGCGGATGAGGTCTATGACGTGGCCACCAAGGTGCTGCAGCAAAATGACCTGATCCCGGCGCTGATGGGCTCGGCCGAGTACCGCAACGGTATTCTGCGGCTGATGAAGTCGCTGCGCCACGAGGCGCCCGACGTGGACGCGGCGCTGAACCGGCTGTCGCCGGACGGCAGCGTGGTGGCGGTTGGATGCATGGCGGACCTTGTCAAGCATCTGGGCAAGACAGTGATGGTGCGCGCGATGGAGAGCGGCATGGGCAATGGCACGCCGCTGGGCGGTGCCACGCTGGGCGCGCTCACCGGCATCGGCGGTGCGGTCAGCAACGCGATGCTGGCGGGCGACATGGGGCAGGCGGTGAAATCGGATCACCTGAACCTCGGTTTCGCCTATGGCCGCGACGGGCCGGCGCCGCTGCCGGACTGGGCGCAGCCGCGGCCTTCGACCTTCTGCCGGGTGATCACCCCCGCGCATGAACGCGACGACGCCCGGCTTTCGGCCGCATTGGAGCGGCTGGCGGAGATCGACCCGGCGCTGCGGGTGAGTCAGGACGAGGCCTCGGGCCATGCTTTGCTGGCCTTGCAAGGCCCGCTTCACTTGCGCCGTATCACCCAGACCCTGATGCAGGAATTCGGCATTGAAGTGGCGGAGCAGCCGGTGCCGCCGGCCCTGCGCGAAACCATCAGAAAACCGGTGCAGATCCACCACCGCCACCGCAAACAATCGGGCGGCGCCGGGCAGTTTGCCGATGTGGTGATCGAGCTGGCGCCCTTGCCGCGCGGCAGCGGCTTCGTCTTCGAGGAGACGGTGAAGGGAGGCGCGGTGCCCAAGAACTATATTCCCTCGGTCGAGGCCGGCGCCCGCGAGGCGCTGGCGCAGGGGCTGAACGGCCACCCGGTTGTGGATGTCCGCGTCACGCTGAAGGACGGCAAGCACCATTCGGTCGACAGTTCCGACTATGCCTTCCGCACTGCGGGCAAGAATGCGGTGCGTGAGGCCCTGGCGGAGGCGGCAGTGATCCTGCTGCAGCCGATCATGCGGGTGCAGATCCATGTGCCTTCGGTCTTTACCGGCGGGCTGGTGCCAATGGTGAGCGGCATGAAGGGCCAGATCCTGGGCTTCGAGGCCGAGGACGGTGTCGCGGGCTGGGATGTTTTCGAAACGCTCTTGCCGATGGC
Source organism: Cribrihabitans pelagius (assembly GCF_048820915.1). Taxonomy (NCBI): domain Bacteria; kingdom Pseudomonadati; phylum Pseudomonadota; class Alphaproteobacteria; order Rhodobacterales; family Paracoccaceae; genus Cribrihabitans; species Cribrihabitans pelagius. The sequence goes on from NZ_JBMERR010000007.1 coordinate 62,960, forward strand.
GGCGCAGGACCAGCTGTGCAACACGCTCGCCAGCGCCACCCGCGGCACCGGCTGGTTCAGCACCGATTTCGACCACTACGAGGAAGCCAGGCGCGCCGATTTCGCGGAGGCTTGAAGTCCGGCAGGCCGCAAAACTGGATGCAAGCGGCGTCTCGCCCCTTGCATCCAGCGGCAATCCGGCGTGATCTGCGCCGCAATTCGGACCCGAACTGCGGAGTAAGATCATGGATGCCTCCTCGGCCTCTCAGGACAGCCTGCCTGTCACCTCGGATGCATTGTTGCGCCAGCTGGACGGCTGGGGGCTGGCGTATACGCTGCACGAACACGTGCCGCTGCGCACGGTGGAGGACGCCAAAGCGGTGGAGGCGCAGTACCTGGTGCCGGGGCAGCGCGCCTTGCGGGTGAAGAACCTCTACCTGCGCGACAAGAAGAAGCGGAACTACCTGGTGACCCTGCAGCAGGACCGGGAAATCGACCTGAAAGCGCTGGCCGGGGAGCTGGGCGCGGGCAACCTGTCGTTTGGCTCGGCGGATCGGCTGATGGAGAACCTCGGCATCCGCCCCGGCGCGGTAAGCCCTTTGGCGATGATCACCGGGGCGGAAAAGGGCGTGGCCTTCTTCCTCGACAAGGCGGCGCGGGAGGCGGAGGTGATCTGCATGCACCCGCTGGTCAACGACCGCACCGTGGTGATGGCGCGGGACGATGTGATGGCGTTTTTCGAGAAGACCGGCGTCGCGGTGAACTGGGTCTGAAGGGGGGGATGAGCCGCGCGTCGGCGGCGCGCGCGGGGGCGATCCAAACGGGCGTTGCTGGGAGTTTATCCCGGCCAAGTCCGTACACTCTATCGAGGGACCGCCCAGCCTCGGCCAAATCGCCGCCGCTTAGGGGCGCGCCGACGATGCGCGGCGGCCTTCGGCCTTGTCCCGCGCTGGGAACTCATTTGCTGAACATGTATCGTTGCGTGGCACGAAAAAGGGCCGGAGTTTCCTCCAGCCCTCGCGTGCAATAGGGGTGCCGAATCAGGCCGCCAGCGCCGCGATCTGGTCGTTGGCCTTCTTCAGCGCGCCGTCGGCATCGACCGCCATGGCATCGGCCGCGACCAGTTCAACGTCGGTGATGCCGATGAAGCCTAGCACGTGGCGCAGGTAGCTGGTGGCAAAGTCGATCTCCGACCCAGCCGGAGTGCCGCCCGACGCCAGCGCGATGATCGCGCGCTTGCCCTCCAGCAGGCCAACAGGGCCGTTTTCGGTGTACTTGAAGGTCAGCCCGGCGCGGGCCACCAGGTCGATCCAGGCCTTCAGCGCGGCAGGCACCGAGAAGTTGTAGACCGGGGTGCCGATCACGATGGTATCGGCGCGCTGCAGCTCCTCCACCAGAGAGTCAGACAGGGCGAGCTGCGCCTTATGCTCCGCGTTGCGCTGATCGGCCGGGGTGAAATTGGCCGCAACCCAGCCCTCGGTCAGCAGCGGCAGCGGGCTGGCGAAATCGCGGCGGATCACCTCCTGCGCCCCGAGACGCGTGGTGATGCGGGCGGAAAGATCGCGGGTGACCGAGCCTTCGAGACGGGCCGAGGAATCGATGTGCAGAACGGTCTTGGTCATGATGGTTTTCCCTTGCTCATGTGCTGGGAGAGAAATGGGCTATTGCATTTGCGAACGCAATGCTGCTTTCTTCACATGAAATGTGCGCCTGTGCGCAGGTGTGCGCCGCAGTCTTGGAAGGAACCGAGCAATGGACAGGACCGATGGATAACTGGGACGAGGTGCGCACCGCCTATCAGGTGGCGCGCATGGGCACGGTCAGTGGTGCGGCCGAGGTGCTGGGCGTGCATCATGCCACCGTGATCCGCCATATCGACGCCATCGAGGCGCGGCTCGGGATCAAGCTGTTCCAGCGCCACGCCCGCGGCTATACGCCGACCGAGGCGGGCCAGGACCTGCTGCGGGTGGCGCAGGCCACCGATGATCAGTTCAACCAGCTGGTCGGGCGGCTGAAGGGGCAGGGCGATGATGTCTCGGGCGAGCTGGTGGTGACGTCGCTGGCGTCTTTCGCGCCAATGATGGTGCCCGCGCTGAAGGACTTCCAGGACATGCACCCGGGGCTGATCATCCGCTACCTGACCGGCGACCGGCTGTTCCGGCTGGAATATGGCGAGGCGCATGTGGCGATCCGGGCGGGCTCGGTTCCGGATCAGCTCGACAATGTGGTGCAGCCCTTCATGAAACAGCAGATCGGGCTTTTTGCGTCAAAGAGTTATGTGGAGAGATACGGGCCGCTGAAGGGGCTGGAGGATTTCGCCAACCACCGCTTTGTCGGCCAGGATGACGAAAACACAAGGGCGCCGTTTTCGCGCTGGCTGCGCGCGCATGCCCCGGCCGAGACGATCGCCTTCCGTTGCACCAACGGCTTTACCATGCAGCGGGCGGTACACAGCGGCGCTGGGATCGGCTTCATGGCCGCCTGGGAGGCCCGCCAGCAGCCGGACCTGGTGGAGATGATGGCGCCGCTGGAGGAGTGGGAAGGGCCGTTGTGGCTGGTCACTCATGTCGACCTGCACCGCACCACCAAGGTGCAGGCTTTCCTCAGCTTCCTCAAAGAACAGGCCAAACAGTGGCAGCTCTGAGCGAGGCACTGAAGGGGCATCTTGCGATGCTGCTGTTTTCCGCCCTGGTGGCGGGGTCGTTCTCGCTTGGGGTGATGGTTGCGAATGAGATTGCGCCCGCGGCGCTGAACGCCGCCCGTTTCGGGATTGCCGCGGTAGTGATCGGCATGGCGGCGATAGCGACCACCGGGCTCAGGCGCAGCCATTTCCGGGCGCCCTGGCGCTATCTGCTGCTGGGCGGGCTGTTCGGCGGGTATTTCGTGCTGATGTTCTACGGGCTCAGGACCGCGGCACCGGTGAGCGCGGCGGCGGTCTTCACCCTGGTGCCGGTGATGAGCGCGCTGTTCGGCTGGCTGCTGCTCAGGCAGGTGACCACGCGCTGGATGGCGCTGGCGCTGGCAATCGGGGCTGCGGGCGCGGTCTGGGTGATCCTGCGCGGCGACCTGGCAGCACTGGCGGCTTTCGAGATCGGCCAGGGCGAGATCGTCTATTTCTGGGGCTGCGTGCTGCATGCGATCTACACGCCGATGGTGCGCAAGCTGAACCGGGGCGAGCCTGCGGTGGTCTTCACCTTCGGCACGCTGATTGCCGGCGCGGGTCTGCTGGTGGCGCTGGGCTGGCGCGACATTGCTGCAACCGACTGGCTGGCGCTGCCGCCGATTGTCTGGCTGGGGCTGTTCTACCTGGCACTGTTTGCCAGCGCCGCGACCTTCGTGCTGCTGCAATATGCGGCGATGCGGCTGCCCTCGGCCAAGGTGATGGCCTATACCTATCTGACTCCCAGCTGGGTGATCCTGTGGGAAATCGGCTTGGGCCGCGGGGCGCCGCCAGGGCTGGTGCTGATCGGGGTGGCGATGTCGGCGCTGGCACTGGTGATGCTGCTGGAAAGCGACGCCCGCCCCTCCCGCGCCAAGGCCTGAGCGGGCCTCATGCGGCGGCTGCGGGAGCCGGAATTCGGCGCGAATTCCGGGCCGGAAAAATCGGATTTTCCGGCGCCCGTGGCTCAGGGTTCCTCGCTGCTGCCAAGCTCGGCTTCCAGGAAGCGTTCGAAGGCCTCAAGGTTCACCGGCTCGAACTGGCCGAAGCCCTGCATCCAGACCGAGGCCGCGCGCATCGCGTCGGGTTGCAGCTTGCACCATTTGACCCGGCCGCGCTTTTCCTGCGCGATCAGCCCGGCGCGGCTCAGGATTGCCAGATGCTTGGACACAGCGGCAAGCGACATCGCGAAGGGCTCGGCCACGTCGGTCACCGCCATGTCATCCTCCAGCAGCATGGTCAGGATCGCCCGGCGGGTCGGATCGGCCAGGGCGGCAAAAACGCTGTCGAGAGGATCGCTCATGACTTCACTCCTAGCCAGCACCCTGCAGTTTGACAATCTGCCAAATCCGGCAGAGGCTGCGCGTTTTGGGCAGGGGAACTGTCGTGGCATTGAAATATTGGCTGGTAATTTTCATTCTCGGCATTGGCTGGGGCATGTCCTTCATGTTCAACGCCATCCTCTTGCGCGAGCTGGGGCCGCTGTCGGTCTCGATGGGACGGGTCGGCTTCGGGGCGCTGGGCTGCTGGATCTACGTTCTGGCGGCGAGGAAGCGGGTGCCGCTGGCGCCGGGGCGCTGGCTGGCGTTGTTCGGCTTTGGCGCGCTGACCTATGCCGGGCCGTTTGCTTTTTATGCACTGGGCCAGCAGCATATCGCCAGCGGTGTCGCCGGTATCGTCAATGCCACCACCCCGGCCTTTGCCGTGGTGGTGTCGCATTTCTGGCCCGGCAGCGAGCGCGCGACGGTGTTGAAGACGCTCGGGGTGCTCTGCGGTTTCAGCGGCATTGTGATCCTGTCGCAGCCGATCCTGGCAAGCGGCCAGCCGTCCGCGGTCTGGGCGGTGCTGATCACGCTGCTGGCCCCGCTGTGCTATGCCATCTCGGTCAATATCGCCCGCCGCTTCCGCGACATGGAGCCGGTGGTGCTGGTGGCGATCGCGATGACCGGCGCCACCGCCGCAATTGCGCCGCTGGCGATCTGGCGCGAGGGGCTGCCGGTGGTGACGCGGCCCGAGACATGGGCTTCGCTGTTTGTGATCGGCTTCGTGCTGACCTCGGCCGCCTTCATCGCCTTTTACTGGGTGCTGCCCAAGGTGGGGCCGACCAACACCACCCTGCCGACGCTGATCGCGCCGGTCTCGGCGCTGGTTCTCGGGACTTGGATCCTGCAGGAGGAGCTGCTGGCGGCGCATCTCTGGGGCATGGCGGCGATCCTCTTGGGGCTGTTGCTGATCGACGGGCGTGTCCTGCGCTGGCGTCCGGCCGGAGCGCCCGCGGGCTAAGATCAACCGGGCGGTTGAATATGCCGTTGGGCCGTCCCAGGCGCCTGCTTGCAACGCGCGGGCGGGCTGCCTAGCGCAGTGTGATATATTTATCCGTTACTTTTTAAGTGCTTGCGCGGAAAATCCAGGGGCGATCCTTGTAATTGACTCTGGCGCCCCGCCGGCTTAGCACCCTCCCAAGATTTCGCGTGAGGATGGCGCCCGTGACAGACGACGACCAAAAGCAGCGCCTGGCGCAGCTGGAGGAGAAGCTGGCGGCGGCGCGTAAGGCCCAGGAGCCCAAGCCGCGCGCGGATCAGCACTATTCGATGGCGAACCTCGCTTGGCGGATGGTGATCGAATTGGTGGCCGGTCTCGGGATCGGTTTCGGCATCGGATACGGGCTCGACTTGCTGTTTGGCACGCTCCCGGTTTTCATGGTGCTGTTTGTATTTCTGGGGCTTGCGGCCGGGGTGAAGACGATGCTCCGCAGCGCGCAGGAGATCCAAGAGAAGAAACTGGCCGAAGAGGCCGACAAGAATGCGCAGGACCGGGACTGATCCGGCGGGATCGGCAGCCGGCGACAGGAGAAGCGGACTGATGGGCAAAATTTTCTTTTACGTAGCGCTGGCGCTGGTGCTGGTCTCGGGCCTGATTTTTACTCCCGCGGAGTCAAAGCTGGCGATCCACCCGATGGACCAGTTCCAGGTGACGCCGCTCTTTGGCGGTGACCATGTGGCTTGGTACACCCCGACCAACGTAACCCTGTGGATGGCGCTGGCCGTTGCCGCGGTGTTTGCGCTGCTGGTGCTGGGCTCCTCGCGCCGCGCCATCGTGCCCTCGCGGGCCCAGTCGGTGGCGGAACTGGCCTATGGCTTCATCTACAAGATGGTCGAGGACGTGACCGGCAAGGAAGGCGTCAAGTTCTTCCCCTACATCATGACCCTGTTCATGTTCATCGTGATGGCCAACTTCCTGGGCCTGATCCCGATGTCCTTCACCACCACCTCGCATTTCGCCGTGACCGCCGTGCTGGCGCTGCTGGTCTTCGTGACCGTGACCGTCACCGGCTTTGTGCTGCACGGCACTAAGTTCCTGGGCCTGTTCTGGGTCGGTTCCGCGCCGCTGCTGCTGCGTCCGGTTCTGGCGGTGATCGAACTGATTTCCTACTTCGTGCGCCCGGTCAGCCACTGCATCCGTCTTGCAGGTAACGTGATGGCGGGCCATGCGGTTCTGAAGGTCTTTGCAGGCTTTGCCGGCGCCCTGGGCGCAGGGGCATTCCTGCCGGTCTTCGCGATTACCGCGGTCTACGCACTCGAAGTTCTCGTGGCCTTCATCCAGGCCTACGTGTTCACCATTCTGACCTGCGTCTACCTGAAAGACGCGCTGCATCCGGCCCACTAAGGGCAGGCTGCAAGGTCCGAACTCTACAATCAACTTCCAATCGTAAGGAGATATCACAATGGAAGGCGATCTCGCATACATCGGCGCAGGCCTGGCTGGCATGGGTACTGGTATTGCTGCTCTGGGTGTTGGCAACGTTGCTGCCAACTTCCTGGCCGGCGCGCTGCGCAACCCCTCCGCGGCTGCTTCCCAGACCGCAACCCTGTTCATCGGCATCGCATTTGCAGAAGCACTGGGCATCTTCTCGTTCCTGGTTGCCCTGCTGCTGATGTTCGCCGTCTAAGACCTTAGGAACCTTTTTCCTTACGGCCGGGCGGTGCGGAACCCCGCACCGCCCGGTGTAACGGCAAGTTCCCAAGGAGGACGACATGGCATCTAATACGAATGATGCAGCTCAGGGCGCAGCAGACGCGGCGCACGGCGGTGGCGGCATGCCGCAGCTGGACTTCTCGACCTTCGGGAACCAGATTTTCTGGCTCGCAATCACGCTGGTCGCAATCTACCTGATCCTGTCGCGCGTCGCGCTGCCCCGCATCGGTGCGGTGCTGGCCGAGCGCCAGGGCACGATCACCAACGACATTGCCGCAGCCGAGGACCTGAAGGCCAAGGCTGCCGAGGCCGAAGCTGCCTACAACCAGGCGCTGGCCGATGCCCGCGCCGAGGCGCAGCGGATCGCGGCCGAGACCCGTGCCGAAATCCAGGCTGACCTGGACGAGGCCATCGCCAAGGCCGACGAGCAGATCGCCGCCAAGGCGGCCGAGTCGGAGAAGGCAATTGCCGAAATCAAGGCGGGCGCGCTGGAAAGCGTGAAAGCCGTCGCCACCGACACTGCAGAGGCCCTGGTGGCCGCTCTCGGAGGGTCGGCGGAAAAGGACGCGATTGCAAAGGCAGTTGCAGAGCGGACGAAGGGATAAGGACATGCGCAACATTCTCGCTCTTTCCTTGACCTTCGGGGCAGCCAGCCCGGCGCTGGCGGCTGAAGGCCCGTTCTTCTCGCTGGGCAACACCGATTTCGTGGTGGTGCTGGCGTTCCTGCTCTTCGTCGGCATCCTGCTGATGGCGAAGGTTCCGAGCCTGCTGGGCAAACAGCTCGACGGCCGGTCCGAGACCATCCGCAGGGAGCTGGAGGAAGCCCGGGCGCTGCGCGAAGAAGCGCAGACCATTCTGGCTTCCTACGAGCGCAAGCAAAGGGAAGTCCAGGCCCAGGCAGAGGCAATCGTCGCCGCAGCCCGGGACGATGCAACCCGCGCGGCCGACCAGGCCAAGGCGGATCTGGAAACCGCCATCGCGCGCCGCGTTAGCGCCGCCGAGGAACAGATCGCTTCGGCAGAAGCATCGGCAGTGAAGGAAGTCCGTGACCAGGCGATTATGATCGCCGTGGCGGCCGCGGATGAGGTGATCTCCAAGCAGATGACCGCAGCCGAGGCCAACAAGCTGATCGATGCGGCGATCGCGGATGTGGACGCCAAGCTGCACTAAGCAGCGGCAGATGCACGGCCGTCTCCGGCAGAAATGAAGAACCCGGCCCTCGCGGCCGGGTTTTTTCGTCTGTGCAGCAGCCCGCGCCGCTCAAGCCCCCCCTGTGGAGGGCAGGGCGCTGCGGTATTGCGCTCAGGCCACCGCTTCGACGCGCGCCGCAGCAGTTTCCCTTTCGGCCTCCAGCGTCAGCCCGAGGCTCTTGAAAAGCGGCAGGCGGCGGGCGGCGAAGGCATGGGCGCGGGCGCGCAGCACCGCCAAATTCTCCTCTGCGGTTTCCAGCACCCGGCCCTCGTGTTGCAGCCGCTGGCCCTGCGGGGCGAGGATCTGCCAGGCGAGATCTGCCCAGTCCTGCGGGGTTTCGCGGCCCTCGCTGCGGGCGAGCAGGAACAGCTGCTCGAACCAGTCCGCCGCGATGCCGCCGCCGGTCACCGGCGACGCGAGGAAGCGGTAGGTCTCGCTTTCCTCGGCCCGCTTGCAGACGGCGAGGTTGAAGGCGCGGCAGCGCTCTGCACGCTCAGCCAGCCCTACCTGCGGCAGGCAGGGCGCGAGGTGGCCCGAACCCGAAAGCAGCGTCAGCATCCGGGTGATGCGGCCCCAGACCATGTCTCCGAACACGCCCTGATCGAGCAGTTCCCGCACCGTGGCGGGGCCGCGGCAGAGCGCGCTGAGCACCGGGCCGTACTGTGCCTGCTCCAGCAGCTCGCCGGTCTGGCTTTCTGGAAGTTTCAGCACGCCGCCATTGTAGGGCTTGGTCAGTGCCAGCGGGGTTTCGAACCAGGCACCGACCGCGCCGCGCCGGGTGTGGGGCAGGCGGCCGCGCACATATAGATCGCTGCGGAACTGCGCATTCACCAGGATGTCGCGCAGCCCCTCGCGGCGCACCGGGTCCGCTTCCGCCGCGAGCATCTCGCATTGCGCTGCGGTCAGCACGATATCGTCAATGCGGTCGAGCGGGCTGGCCGCGCCGAGAAAGCTGAGCTTTGCGCCCGCCAGATCCTGCGCCACATCGGCGAAGTGGAAGGGCGTCCAATCCTTGTTGAAGAACTCATGCGCCAGGTAGTTGGCGGGCATGTCCCCCAGCTTGGCAAGCCGGGTGGTGGCCGAGGGGTTGGCGGTGAAATAGCCGGCACCCGCCTGTTGCAGCAGCGTTGCAAACTGCACTGCCTCGCCGATCCGCGGCGCCAGCGGGCCGCTGCCCTGCGCTGCGCGGTCCGCGAGAATGCGCCGGAGCGGCAGCGCCGCGGCCCAGCCGGGCAGGGCGTTGTAGCTGATGTAGACCAGCCCGCCGGGCTTCAGCCGCCGGGACAGGAAGTCGAGGATATGCTGCCGGTTCTCCCGCGAAACCCAGCTGTAGACGCCATGCAGCGCGATCACGTCGAAGGCGGCGGGCAGGCCCGGGGTTTCAGCGAAATCGTCAAAGGCGCGTTCGTGGAAGGTGACGTTGTCCAGCCCGGCTTCCGCGGCCAGCTCAGCCGCGCCTGCGATCATTGCCGGGTTGAAGTCCATCGCGTGGAACTGGACGTGCGGGTTGGCGGCGGCCAGCAGGTTGGCTGAAAACCCCTGCCCGCAGCCCAGCTCGCAATAGGTGAGACCGGGCTTTTTCAAACCGTGTTTCTGCCCTTGCGAGGCGGCGGAGAAGGCCATGTTCGCGGGCGAGAGTTCTTGGAAGAAGTCGTGCGTGTAGTCGAGATCGGCGACGTAGCCGGACGTCCAGTCGTTCATGAAGTGCCTTACCTGACCCGGGGTGGAACGGTGGGGTGGAAGGCCAGTTTTTCCGTAAATTTATGAGAAATGCGTAAACACCCGCAAAAAGCCCGGCAGCGGTTCGTGAAAGCGGCGGCTCAGCCCCGCCGGGTCTCGTGTTCCAGCCGCTGCCGGGCCACTTCGGCGTTGCGCTCGGCGCGCTGGTGGTCGGCCAGTGCCTGTTTCACGTAGTCCAGATGCGCCTCCACCGCGGCGCGGGCGGCCTTGGGGTCGCGCGCCTGCAGGGCCGCGTTGATGGCCCGGTGCTGCTGCAACAGCGCATCATAGGTCGTGTGCTGCTGGAACATGATGCGGCGGTTGTAGAACACGCCTTCGCGCAGCAGGTCGAACATCGAGCGCATCATGTGCAGCATGATCACGTTGTGGCTGGCGTCCATGATCGCGGAGTGGAACTCTGCGTCGAGCCTTGCGGCCTCCTCCGACACCGCCGGATTGCCCGCGGCTTCCATCTTGTCGAAGATCGTCTGGATCACCCGCAGATCGTAGTCCGAGCCGAACTTAGCGGCGCGCTCGGCCGCCAGCCCCTCCATGTCGCGCCGGAAGGAGAGGTAATCTGAGACCGCCTCCTCATGGGTGGCGAAGAGCTGGATCAGCGCCGGCGAGAAGGCGCTGCCCAGAACCTCCGCCACGAAGACGCCGGAGCCCGCCCGCGTCTCCAGGAGGCCGCGGCCCTGCAGCTCGCCGATGGCATCGCGCAGGGAGGGGCGGGAGACGCCGAGCCGCTCGGCCAGTTCGCGCTCGGCCGGCAGGCGCTCGCCGGGTGACAGGATGCCGCGCAGGATAAGCTGCTCGATCTGCCGCACCACCGCGGCGGAGAGTTTCTCGGACTGGACTTTCTGGAAGGGCATGCGGGCGCTCTTGCGGATTGGTCAAAACATATGACCACGGCGCGGGCGCGGCTGCAAGACCGCGGGGCCCAGGCGGCTGCGGGCAGGGCTGCGGGGGCACCGCCGGGCCTGCTGACCGGCAAAACCCCGCCGACGGGGCGATTTATCCCCAAGATATGGTGGAGCTGCATGAGCCCAAACCCCGATTTGGGGGTGCACCACATTGACACGCCGGCTAGGTAGCGGTGAAAATTCACGGCACGGAAACACGAAGGGGCAGCTTTGCGGTTTTCCAAACTCAGGCTGAACGGCTTCAAGAGCTTCATCGATCCCACGGAACTGGCGATCGCCGACGGGCTGACCGGCGTGGTCGGCCCCAATGGCTGCGGCAAGTCCAATCTTCTGGAGGCGCTGCGCTGGGTGATGGGCGAGACCCGCGCCAAGGCGATGCGCGGCGGCGGCATGGAGGACGTGATCTTTGCGGGCACGTCGACGCGGCCGGCGCGAAATTTTGCCGAGGTGAGCCTGCAGATCGACAATGCTGACCGTCTGGCGCCTGCCGGCTTCAACGACGGCGACGTGGTCGAGATCGTGCGCCGGATCACCCGCGACATCGGCAGTGCCTACAAATCGAACGGCAAGGACGTGCGGGCGCGCGATGTGCAGATGCTGTTCGCCGATGCCTCGACCGGCGCGCATTCACCTGCGCTGGTGCGGCAGGGGCAGATTGCCGAGCTGATCAACGCCAAGCCCAAGGCGCGGCGGCGTATTCTTGAGGATGCGGCGGGGATCTCGGGCCTGTACCAGCGCCGCCACGAGGCCGAACTGAAGCTGAAGAGCACCGAGGCCAACCTGTTGCGCGTCGACGACGTGATCGAGCAGCTGGCGGGGCAGCTGTCGTCGCTGGCGCGGCAGGCGCGGCAGGCGCAGCGCTACCGCGAGATCGGCGAGAAGCTGCGGCTGGCCGAGGGCATGCTGCTCTACCGGCGCTGGCGCGAAGCGGACGAGGCGCGGCTCACCGCGGAGGAAGAGCTGCGCTTGCGGGTCGAACAGGCGTCCAAGGCCGAAGCGCTGGTGCGCGCCGCCGCCGCCAGCCGCGCCGCGGTGGAAGAGCGCCTGCCGCCCCTGCGCGAGGAAGAGGCAATCGCGGCCGCGGTGCTGCAGCGCCTGACCGTGCAGCGCGATTCGCTCGATGGGCAGGAGGCGCAGGCGCGCCAGATCATCGAACGGCTAAGCGCGCGCATCGAGCAGCTGGGCAATGATATCGCGCGGGAAACCGGCCTCAACCGCGACGCGGGCGACACCATCGAGCGGCTGGAATGGGAGCAGCGCGAGCTGTCCCGCGCTGGCATCGGCCAGGACGAGCGTCTGGCGGAGGCCGGGGAACTGGCGGGTGAAGCAGCCGCGGTGCTGGAAGAGCGCGAGGAACACCTGACGCGTGTGACGGAGGAAACCGCCCGTCTGTCGGCGCGGCACCAGTCGGGCCGCCGCGCGTTGGACGACAGCCGCCGCGCGCTGGAACGCTCGGAAGCCGAGGCCGCACGGGCGCGCGCTGCGCAGAGCGAGGCGCAGGTGGCTTTGGCCGAGACCGAGGCTGGTTTCGAGACCGCGGTCGCAGCCGAGGAAGAGACGCGCGAAGCCGCGGAGATGGCCGAGGAAGCGCTCGCCGCTGCCGAGGAGGCCCGCAGCGCGATCCAGGACCGCGAAGCCGAAGCCCGCGCCGCGCGTGCGGAGGCGGAAGGCGGGCTGGGCACACTGCGCTCGGAAGCTGCAGCGCTGGCGAAGCTGGTGCAGCGGGAAACCTCCGGGGACGGCCAGGTGCTGGATGCGCTCACCGTGGCGCCGGGGTACGAGAAGGCACTTGGCGCCGCGCTGGCGGATGACCTGCGCGCGCCCTTGGCCGAACTGGACGGGCCGACCGGCTGGCTGGCCTTGCCGGGCTATGACGCGGAGGCCGCGCTGCCCGCCGGGGCGGAGCCGCTCTTGCAGCATGTGGAAGGTCCCGCGGCGCTGTCGCGGCGGCTGGGGCAGATCGGCACGGTCGAGGCAGAGGCCGCGCCGGCCTTGCAGAAACAGTTGCAGCCGGGTCAGCGGCTAGTCACGCGCGCGGGCGATTTGTGGCGCTGGGACGGCTTCCGCGCCTGGGCCGGGGATGCGCCGAGCGCCGCTGCGCTGCGGCTGGAACAGAAGAACCGGCTGGACGCGTTGCGGCAGGAGCTGGCCGCAGCTGAAGCCCGCGCCGAAACCGCCCGCGCCGCGCATGAGGCACTGCTGCGCCAGCTGGAAGACGCGACGCGCGCCGGGCAGGACGCCCGTCAGGCCCGCCGCATGGCCGATCAGCGGGTGGCTGATGCAGGCCGCGCGCTGAGCCGCGCCGAGGCCGCGCGCAACCTCGCCGAGGGCAAGCTGGAAACTCTGGCCGCTGCACTCGCCCGCCACGACGAGGACGCCGAAGCGGCCCGCCTACAGCTTCAGGAAGCCGAGGCCGCGCTGGCGGAGCTTGGCGACTTGGATGAGGCCCGCGCCGCGGCGGAAGAGATCAAGCAGTCGGTTGAGGCCGCGCGCATCACCATGCTGACGCACCGCTCCTCGCACGACGAGCTGCGCCGCGAGGGCGAGGCCCGCACCAAGCGCACGCAGGAGGTGACTAAAGAGCTCTCTGGCTGGCGTCTGCGGCTGGAAAGCGCCGAACAGCGGATCGAGGAACTGGCCGAGCGCCGCGAGGCCTCGCAGGAGGAGCTGGAGAGTGCCAACGCTGCCCCTGCCGGAATCGCGGAGAAGCGCGAAGAGCTGAACGAGGCGATCCGCGAGGCCGGGGCCCGCAAATCGGCGGCCACTGAGATGCTGGTGGCGGCCGAAGGCGAGCTGCGCGAGACGGTTCAGGGCGAGCGCGAATGCGAGCGGCTGGCGTCCGAGGCACGCGAGACGCGGGCCCGCTCGGAGGCGCGCTGCGACGCGGCGCGCGATGGCGTGACCCAGGCCGCGGGCCGCATCATCGAGGCGCAGGAGATCACGCCGCAGGCGCTCCTGGAAAAGCTTGGCCTGTCGCCTGACAACATGCCGCCGTTGAAGGTGCTGGAAGACGACGTGGATCGCTACAAGCGCCAGCGCGACGCGCTTGGCGCGGTCAATCTGCGTGCGGAGGAAGACGCCCGCAGCGTGCAGGAAGAGCACGATCAGCTTGTGGCCGAGAAGCGCGACCTGGAAGAGGCAGTGAAGGCGCTGCGCAACGGCATCGCCAGCCTCAACCGCGAAGGCCGCGAGCGGCTGCTGACCGCTTTCGAGCAGGTGAACAACAGCTTTGCCATGCTGTTCACCCATCTGTTCGGCGGCGGCGAGGCCAATCTGGTGATGGTCGAGAGCGACGACCCGCTGGATGCGGGACTGGAGATCATGTGCCAGCCGCCGGGCAAGAAGCTGTCGACGCTGTCGCTACTGTCTGGCGGCGAGCAGACGCTCACCGCGATGGCGCTGATCTTTGCGGTGTTCCTGTCGAACCCGGCGCCGATCTGTGTGCTGGACGAGGTCGATGCGCCGCTGGATGACGCCAACGTCACCCGCTTCTGCGACCTGTTGGACGAGATGTGCCGCCAGACCGACACCCGCTTCCTGATTATCACCCACCACGCGGTGACGATGGCGCGGATGGACCGGCTGTTCGGTGTCACCATGCAGGAGCAGGGCGTGAGCCAGCTGGTCTCCGTTGACCTCAAGAAGGCTGAGGCGCTGGTGGCCTGAACGCCGTGCGGGGGCGGGTTGGAAGCATAACCCGATCGTGACTGCGGGGTGAGGCGGATGCGGCTAGGCTTGGCGCATGAGACATTTGCTCCTTTCCCTGCTGCTGGCGCCGCTGCCCGCCGCGGCCGCCGACTGGCAGTTCAGACCCGGGGACCAGCCGCTCAGCGCGGTTGAGCTCGCGGCGCTGCCGGGCCAGTCTTTCCGGTTCTATGACGGCGGCGAGTCGCGCTATGGCGCCGAGGGTGCCTATTCCTACACCTATTCGGCAGAGAACGGCGGCGGCACTGCCTGGGGCACTTACCGCCTGCTGCCGGATGGAAGCGTCTGCGTGGATTTCACCAATGGTTTCTCGCGCTGCGACCTCTACGTGCGCAACGGTGCACGGATGATTCTGATCACGGAGGAGGGCGAACGCTTCCCGGTGCGGCGCTGACCGCCGACAGCGCGCACGGCGGTTAACTTTCGGGCAACCAGTTTACCAATGTTCAACCAGAACCCGTCACGATAGCGCCACCGCCAACCTTGGCGGTGGGAGGAGGTGATGAACCTGGATCAAAAGTCGTTCTCGAAATGGATGGTGATCCTGTCAGCCGCTGCGCCGGCGGTCTCCATCGTGAAGTTTGTTCTGGAGTACCTCCAAGTCCAGAATAAGAAGCCGGGTAGAGAAGCCACTCTACCCGGCACTTTGATTCAGTGATGAACTGGATCACGTTCTCGAACCCGATCTATACCCCAAATCTTGCCAAAAAGCAAACCTGGCAACGCTTTAGAGCTGGCCGAGCAACCCCGGGGTGGGCCAGGCGTCGGCGGGCAGGCCGAGGCGTTCCTGCTCCTTCTTGACCGCCATGCGGGTGCGCGCGCCGAGGATGCCGTCGATGCCGCCGACATTGTGGCCGCGGGCCTGGAGCTTCTGCTGCAGCTCGCGCATCTCGGCGCCGCTGAGACCCGGCTCCGGCCGGCCCGGTTGGTAGACGCCGGCGCCCTCCAGCCTTGTCGCGAAATAGGCGGCGGTCAGCACGTAGGTGAAGCTTTGGTTCCAGTCGAAGAAAACGCCGAAGTTGGGGTAGGCGAGGAAGGCCGGGCCCTTGTGCCCCTGCGGCAGGAGCAGCGCCGCTTTCATCTCGGGTTCCGCCAGGGCGCCGCTGCGCGGGCGCAGACCCAGCTGCTGCCAAACGGAGACCGGTTTCTTGTGCAGAATCCCGCTCTCGCCCGGATCAAAACCCTCGGGCAGCACGACCTCCTGCAGCCAGGGCTCCCCCGGACGCCAGCCCAGGTGCGACAGCATCCGGGCGGCCGACATCAGCGCATCGGCGGCCGAGCCCTTCAGATTCACCTGGCCGTCGCCATCGGCATCCACCCCATGGCTCAGGATGTCGCCGGGCAGCATCTGCACCATGCCGATCTCGCCCGCCCAGGCGCCGGTGGTGGTGGCGGGGTCGAAGTTGCCCCGCCGGTACAGTTCCAGCGCCGCCAGCACCTGCGGGCGGAACAGCTCCGGGCGGCGGCAGTCATGCGCCAGGGTGACCAGCGCGTCGCGGGTGTTGAAATCGCCCTGGTAGCCGCCGTAGTCGGTCTCGAACGCCCAGAAGGCCAGCAGCACGCCGCGGCTGATGCCATAGGCCGCCTCGATCCGGCGGAAGATGCGGTCGTGCTCCTCTGCCATGCGGCGGCCGCGCTGCAGGCGGTGCCGGGAAATCAGCCGGCGGGAGAATTCGAGGAAGGGTTTCTGGAAAACGCCCTGGCTGCGGTCGGCCTCGATCACCTCCGGGTCCTGGCGCGTGCCTTCGAAGAAGCCGCGGATGGTGGCGGCGTCGTAGCCGGCCAGCACTGCCTCGTCCTTCAGGGCCTGCACGAAATTCTGGAAATCGCCGCCGCATTGGGCCTGCAGGGCGGCGGGCATCAGGCCGGCCGCGAGGGCGAAGGGCAATAGGCGCATGGGTCCCGGGTTCCTTGTCATGTCGCTCCCCCCGGGCCTTATGTGCTAAAAAATCACGGCGATAGCAACCAGCAGAAGGACAGCCAAGCCCCAGCTGCGCCAGAGCATCGTGACGGAGCGGGAAATAGTCCCGGCACTGGCGCTCTTGGTGCCCCCGGCGTGGACCCAGGGGAACGTGTGCATTTCACCATCGTAGGAGCGCGGCCCCGACAGCGCGGTGTCGAGCGCGCGCGCCATCGCGGCCTCGGGCCAGCCGGCGTTGGGGGAGCGGTGCTTGCGGGCGTTCCCGGCGATGGCGCGCCAGTGTCTGAGCTGCCCGCCCGCAAGCGCGATGAGAAAGCCGGTGAGCCGCGCGGGGATCAGGTTCAGCAGGTCATCGAGCCGCGCCGCGGCCCAGCCGAAGTCTTCATAGCGCGCGTTGCGGTAGCCGATCATGCTGTCGGCGGTGTTGATCAGCTTGTAGGCCACCAGCCCCGGCAGCCCCGCAACCAGGAACCAGAAAGCAGGCGCGATGACCCCGTCGGAGAGGTTCTCGGCGCCGCTTTCGATGGCAGACCGCGCCACTTGCGGTGCGGTCATCTGGCCGGTGTCGCGGCTGACGATCATGGCGACCGCCTCCCGCCCGGCGGCAAGGCTCTGGCGCAAGCCGTCCGCGACCGCCTGCACATGCGCGGTGAGGGAACGCTGCGCGATCAGAATGGCGGCGATCAGGATTTCAAAGATCGTGCCGGGCAGGGCGAGCAGTGCGCCGAGCAGCAGCCCGCCGACGAGCAGCGCCAGAGCGGCAAGAACGCCCTTGGCGCGGCGGTTGCTGCCATGGTTCAGGCGGCGGTCGAGCTCGCGCACGGCGCGGCCTATCAGCACCGCCGGGTGCGGCAGCCGCGACCAGAGCCATTGCGGCTCCCCCAGAGCGGCGTCCAGCAGCAAGGCCAGTATCAGCACACCCGCGGAACTCATAGCGCGGCCTCCAGCCGGTCCCAGCCATCGGCGGGCGGCAGGCCGAGCCGCAGAAAAGTGCGGGAATAAGGGAAGATGCGGCTCCAGATCTGCGCCGCCGCCAGCCTGTCCTGCCAGGCGGCGGCATCCGGCACCTCGCAGAGCCGGAACAGATCGGTGCCGCCCAGAATGCGGGCGCCCTTACGGGTCAGCAGATCATCCAACCGGCGGGCATCCCCAGCAAGCCGGGCGCGGGTCTCCGCGGCCCAGGCCTGATCCTCCAGCGCCAGCCGCCCGGTGCGCAAGGCAGGGCCGGAGACCGCCCAGGGCCCCTGCCACGCGGCGAGCTTCGCAATCAGCTCCGGGTCTCCGATGGCAAAGCCCAGCCGCAGTCCGGCAAGGCCCCAGAACTTGCCGAAGCTTTTCAGCACCACCACGCCGGGGCGGGCCGCCATCGCGATCAGGCTCTGCTTCGGGCAGGTGTCGCAGAAGCTTTCGTCGATCACGGTGAAGGGCGCTTGCAGTTCCCCAGGCTGCCACAGGCGGCCATCGGGGTTGTTGGGGTGCACCGCCACCAGCGCCTCCGCCGGGCCGTCCCGGCGGGTCTTCCAGCCGTGTGCCTCGAAGGCGGCGGCGTGTTCGTTGTAGGTGGGCGGCGCGATCCGCACCCAGCGCGGCGCCGCAAGCGCGGGCAGCGCCGCGATCAGCGCCGAGGCACCGGGCGCCGCCAGCACCGCGGCGCCCGGCGGGACGTTCCAGAAGGCGCGCGCGGCGCGCTCCAGGTCCGGCAGTGCTGCCGCATCCGGCAGCGCCGCCCAGTCGGCAGCGGTGAAATGAGGCAGCGGGTAGGGCTGCGGGTTGATGCCGGTGGAGAGGTCGATCCATCGCGCCGGGCGGCCGCCATAGGCCGCGATGGCCGCACTCAGATTGCCGCCGTGGTCGCGCCCGGAGGGCGGATTTGTGATCTCGGTTTCAGGCATCGCGGTCTTAGCGGCAGAACTACTCTATCGAAACAGGTTATCAGCCGTATGAAACATGCGGTTTGATAAAGCAACTGCGGCGGCGGCGGCGGTCAAAAATGAGGCATAAATCGCGGCCGCCGCGGCGGACGCGATGAAGGGGGCGGACCCGGCAGGCCGCAGGCGGGGGTGCCTCCTAGCCGCGGCCGTGCGGCGCGGTCCAGTCCGGGCGCGGGTTCACCGGGATGATCCGGTGCGGATTGATGGTGTCGTGGCTGTAGTAGTAATGGCGCACTATGTGATTCATGCCCACGGTCTCTGCCACCCCCGGCCTTTGGTACAGCTCGCGCGCGTAGGCCCAGAGGCTGGGGTAGTCGATCAGCCGGGCCCGGTTGCACTTGAAGTGCACGTTGTAGACCGCATCGAAGCGCAATAGCGTGGTGAACAGGCGCCAGTCGGCCTCGGTGAGCTGTTCCCCCATCAGGTAGCGGTGCTCGGACAGCAGGTCTTCCAGCCAGTCGAGAGTTTCAAACAGGGGGCCGACGGCCTCGTCATAAGCCTCCTGCGAGGTGGCAAAGCCGCACTTGTAGACGCCGTTGTTCACCGTGCTGTAGATGCGTGCGTTTACGGTCTCGATCGGCTCCCGCAGCGCCTCAGGCCAGTAGTCGTCGCGGTTGCCGGTGATCGCGTCGAAGGCGCTGTTGAACATGCGGATGATCTCGGCGCTCTCGTTGGAGACAATGGTGCCGCGCTGCTTGTCCCAGAGCACGGGCACGGTGACGCGGCCGGTGTAGTCCGGCTCTGCTTGGGTGTAGATCTGGTGCATATGGGTCTTGCCGAACAAATGGTCGCCGGTGGCGCCGTGCTCGTCGGTCTTGAAGGTCCAGCCTTCGCCCAGCATGTCGGGATGCACCACCGAGACGGAGATATGCTCCTCCAGCGCTTTCAGCTTGCGGAAGATCAGCGTCCGGTGCGCCCAGGGGCAGGCCAGCGAGACATAGAGGTGGTAACGGCCGCTTTCGGCCTTGAAGCCGCCCTCGCCGGAGGGCCCCGCGCTGCCGTCGGCGGTGACCCAGTTGCGGAAATGCGATTCCTTGCGTTTGAAGGCGCCGCCGGTGGAGGCGGTGTCATACCATTTGTCGTGCCATTTGCCGTCGATCAGAAGGCCCATTGCCCGTGCTCCCCATGTTGCTGTCTTGTCCTGAACATAGGGGTGCGGGCCTGGCGCGCCCATGCGAGGCTGCGCGCAGGCGGCCTGCGTGCCTGCACATCCCTGCGCCGGGCCGCTTCGGAGCTGCCGCTTCTTAAAAAGTTCACTTGATTTTATCCATTTGCGGCGCACCCTAAAGAGGACGCCATTTCACAACCCCTGGGACGGGAAGACTGGACTGATGAACACCTATGTGCCGAAAGCCGTGCAAGACGCCCTCGATGCCGCCCGAGAGGCGGGGATGCGCAGAAAAAGCCGCCTGCGTGTGATGGCAGGTGAGGACACCGTGCCGGTGCTGCGGATGTGGAAGACCGGCTTTTCCGTCGCCGCAGGCAGCGCCCCGGCGCTGCGCGGGCGGGTGGATCTTTACGACGGCGCGCGGCAGCTGTCCCAGTGCCTGATCGTCGCCAGCGAAGAGGAGGGCGGCGAGATGCGCTATGAGTTCAAGCGCGCCACGCTTGCCTCGGACCAGCCGCCGCTGGATTTCTGCAAATCGCCGGATGCGCCGGCCGGGCTGATCCCCTTCGACCGGTCGCAGGGACTGATCTGACACCGGCTGCCGTGGGAAGCTTTGACCGCATACCGGGGTTGAAGCCGCTTGCAAGCGGCTTCAACGCGGCTTGAAAGCCGCGTCAAGGCGTGTGGAAACGCCTTGCGGGCTTGCTTGACCGCTGGCGGCAATTTGAACCGCAGAGGAGGGCTGCGAGTGACTGGCAAGAGGAGCGGCCGCAGCGCCCGGGCAATTGGGGCCGTGGCAGATGTATATCTCTTTGTGCGCGTCCATGGAACCTGTTGGTAAGCTTGCGCGCGAAGGAAATCGCGTTCTTGGCGAAAACTCTTTCGGCATTGGCCGGGGGCCCTCACCCGAGTGTCCGCCAGGGCCGGAAAGGGCCGCCAGGCCGCCGCGCATCGCGGCGGCGGGTTGGCAAAGGCTGGGCGCTCCCATCAGCAGGGTAAGGAATTGGCCGCGATAAACTACCGGATACACCCTTTCTGAGCACCCCCGCGCCACCGCGCGCCGTCGAGGCGCGGTTTGCCGCCTGGGGTGATGGCGAACCGGTTCGCATAGGGTCCGGCACAGTTTTCGGGTACTTCTTTCTTTTGAATGCTTGGGCAGAGGCGCCGCGCTATGTGTGGTGCGCCGGCCCCGCGCAGGCCTGTCGGCTCAGGGCCGGATTTCCACCTCGGTGCCGATCTGTGCCAGCCGCCAGAGTGTCTCCATCTGAGTGTTGCTGACGGCGATGCAGCCGGCCGTCCAGTCGCCCGGCAGGGTCACGAGGCTGCCCAACGCATTCGGCTGGCCGTGGATGAAGATGTCGCCGCCGGGGCTGACGCCGGCGGCGCGGGCACGGGCACGGTCCTGGGGCCTTGGATAGTTGATACCGAGTGACAGGTGATAGGCGCTGCCGTGGTTGCGCCGGTCGATCTTGAAGCGCCCTTCCGGCGTCTTGCCGTCCCCTTCCCGGGCCTTGTCGCCCTCAGGCGCAAACCCGAGGGCGATGGGAAACTCCAGCACCGTCTCTCCGTTGCGGCTGGCGGTCAGGCGGCGGGCCGATTTCTCGATCAGGATCCGGTCGATTCGCTCCACCGCCGGGGCAGGCGGCGGCGCGGGCCGCGGCGCCAGCGCCTGCCAGGCCACCCAGGCGGCGCCGGCCAGCAGCACAAGCGCCAGGAGCCGCAGCAGACGCCGCACCGCTATTGCAGGTCCGAGAACGCGTCCGCCAGGCGGCGGCAGGCCTCTTCCACACGGGCGCGCTGGGTGCCGAGGTTGAAGCGCAGAAAGCTCTCGCCGCCGGTGCCGAAGCTGGTGCCGTGGTTGACCGCGATCTTCGCCTGCTGCTCGACCCGCGTGGTGAACTCGCTGCGCTCCATTCCAGTGCCGGAGAAATCGACCCAGGCTAGATAGGTCGCCTCCAGCGGCATGGACTTCAGCCCCGGGATGGCGTTGACCGCTGCGTCGAAAAGCTTGCAGTTCTCGGCGAGATAGGCGACCTGCGCATCGACCCATTCGGCACCTTCGGGCGAATAGGCGGCGGCGGTGGCGAACTGCCCGACCGAGTTCGGCGCCAGCGACAGCGCCTGCATCCGCTTGGCAAAGCGGCCGCGCAGCTCGGGGTCGGGGATGATCACCTGGCCGGTGTGCAGGCCCGCGATGTTGAAGGTCTTGGACGGCGCGGTCAGCATCAGCAGCCGGCCGGTGATCTCCGGCGCGGCCATCTGCATCGGAATGTGGGTGTGGCCCGGGAAGACCAGATCGTGGTGAATCTCGTCCGACAGCAGCAAGAGGTCGTGGCGCTTGGCGAAATCGGCCACCGCCTGCAGCTCTCCGTGGGTCCAGACCCGGCCGCCGGGGTTATGCGGCGAACACAGGATCAGCATCTTCTCCTTGCCGGTCATCTGCGCGTCATAGGCGTCAAAATCCAGCTCGTAGCGGCCATCGCTGTTCACCATCCGGCATTCCACCACCTCGCGGCCCGCGTTGCGGATTACCCGGGCAAAGGCATGGTAGACCGGCGTGAACAGCACGATGCCGTCGCCGGGCTGGGTGAATGTGTCGAGGCACATGCCGACGCCGTTGACCAGCCCGGTGGTGGTGAAGATCGCATCCGCCTCCACCGTCCAGTCGTGGCGGTTGCGCATCCACCAGCGGATCGCGTCCTTGTAGGGCTTGTCGGCATTCACATAGCCGAAGACGCCGTGGTCCAGCATCTCCTGGAGGCGTTTGCGCACCGCTTCCGGGGCGCGGAAATCGGTATCGGCAACCCACATCGCCAAACCATCGCTTGCCGGCACGCCGTAAACCGGTTCCATCAGGTCCCACTTGTGGCAATGGGTGCCGTGGCGGTCGATGAGGTCGTCAAAATCCATAAGCCAATCTCCTCTGTCCATGGCAGCGAAGCTATCGGCAAATCCGGCCTGCGCAAGGGGGCGTTGCGGCGGCGGGGGCAATCGCTTACATGAATGTCATGAAAAGACCGATCCTGATCCATCCCGACCCCCGCCTGAAGAAGGTCTGCGTCCCGGTGGCCGACCTTAGCGACGAATTGCGCGCGCTGGCGGACGACATGCTGGAAACCATGTATGCCGCGCCGGGCATCGGGCTGGCGGCGCCGCAGGTCGGCATCCTGCAGCGGCTGATCGTGCTGGACTGCGTGAAGGAAGAGGATGGCAACCCGCGCCCCTTGGTGATGTTCAACCCGCAGATCCTGTCGGCCTCGGACGATACCAGCGTCTACGAGGAAGGCTGCCTGTCGATCCCCGACCAATACGCCGAGGTGACCCGCCCCAAGGTGGTGGAAGTGGAGTGGATGGACCGCGACGGCAACGCGCAGCGTGAGACCTTCGACGGGCTCTGGGCGACCTGCGTGCAGCACGAGATCGACCACCTGAACGGCAAGCTGTTCATCGACTATCTGAAACCGCTGAAGCGGCAGATGATCACCCGCAAGATGCAGAAGCTCAAGCGCGAGCGCGCTCGGGCCTGAGGCCCGCACCTTTGGGGACATTACACCTATGACCGTCCGCACCTGCCTGCCCTGGCCCGACAAGCGCCTGCGCGCGAAGGCCGAGGAAGTGACCGGGATCACCGACGAGATCCGCGCGATCTGGGATGACATGATCGACACGATGGAGGCGATGCCCGGCGTCGGCCTTGCCGCCACTCAGATCGGGGTGATGCTGCGGCTGGCGGTGGTGGACGGCTCCTCCGAGCGCGGCCGCGCGGTGCGGCTTGCCAATCCGGAGATCCTGCACGCCTCGGTCGAGCTGCGCGAACACGAAGAAGCCAGCCCCAACTTGCCCGGAGTCTCGGCCAAGGTGAAACGCCCGCGGGCCGTCACCGTGCGTTACCTGAACGATCAGGGCATGGTGGACCGGCGCGATTTCGTCGGCATCGAGGCGACCTCGGTGCAGCATCAGATCGACCATCTGAACGGCCGGATGTATTTCGACCGCCTCAGCAAGGTGAAGCGCGACATGCTGATCCGGAAGGCAAAGAAACTGAACGGCTGACCGCTGGATCAAGCCCCGCCCGGCTGCAAGCCGGGCCGCGCCGGCCCGCCCCCATGGGGCGGCGCGATTGCGCCACCCCGCGGGCCTGCGCAGCCCTTTGCGCGCAACAGCGGGAGTTTCGACCTTGCCCGGCGATGAGCCGGATATGAAGCCGCAGGAGGGATATAACGACATGCGCATCATCTTCATGGGAACGCCTGATTTCTCGGTGCCGGTGCTGGATGCGCTGGTGGACGCAGGGCACGAGATTGCCGCCGTCTACTGTCAGCCCCCCCGGCCTGCGGGCCGCGGCAAGAGAGACCGTCCAACCGCCGTCCACGCTCGCGCCGCGGCCCTGGGGCTGGAGGTGCGGCACCCGGACTCGCTGAAGGGCGCGGCGGAGCAGGAAGCGTTTGCCGCGCTTGACGCCGATGTGGCGGTGGTGGTGGCCTATGGTCTGATCCTGCCGCAGCCTGTGCTGGATGCGCCCCGTCACGGCTGCCTGAATATTCACGCCAGCCTGCTGCCGCGCTGGCGCGGCGCGGCGCCGATCCATCGCGCCATCATGGCGGGCGACGAGGAGACCGGCGTCTGCATCATGCAGATGGAGGCCGGGCTCGACACCGGGCCGGTGCTTCTGCGCGAGGCCACCCCGATCGGGGCGGAGGAAACCACGGCGGAGCTGCATGACCGGCTGTCAGCCATGGGCGCGCGGCTGATCGTGGACGCCTTGGAGCGCCTGCCGGAGCTGACGGCCGCGGCGCAGCCCTCTGAAGGCGTCACCTATGCCGAGAAGATCGGCAAGTCCGAGGCGCAGATCGACTGGACCCGCCCGGCCGAAGAGGCCGACCGCCAGATCCGGGGGCTGTCGCCTTTCCCCGGCGCCTGGTGCGAGATCGGCGGCCAGCGGGTGAAACTTCTGGCTTCGCGGCTTGCAGAGGGGCAGGGTGAGCCGGGAGAGGTTCTGGACGGCGCCCTCACCGTGGCTTGCGGCAGCGGCGCCGTCACCCTGCTGCGTTTGCAGCGGGCGGGCAAGAGCGCGCAGGACCGGGAGATCTTCCTGCGCGGCTTCCCGGTGGAGAAGGGCAGCCGCCTGTAACCCCGGGGTCTGTGACCGCAGCTCTCTGACCGGAATGTGGAGGCAGCATGTCCATTATCGCGCTTGTCATCATCGGCGCTGCGGCGGGGTTCCTCGCGACCCGGCTGATGCGGGTGGAAACCGATATCATTACCACCGTCGTAATCGGCATGGCAGGCGCGCTGATCGGCGGGCTCATCCTGCGCGCGCTGCTGGCAGTGCTGGGGTTTGCCTCCGGCTTCCTGGGTGCGCTTCTGGGCGCGCTGGCGCTGATCTGGCTGTGGCAGCGCTATGTCCAGCGCTAGCGCCGCCGGCAGGGGTCAGCTGCGCGGCGGGCGGCTCTTGTAGACCGGCAGGTGCCAGCCAAAGGTGATCGACCCGGCCCTCAGCGTCCAGCAGACACCGGCGCAGGCCAGGAGCGCTAAGCGCAGCTCCACCCCGGCCCAGATCGCAACGACGGCGGTGATCGCCCCCGCCATGGCGCAGGTGATGTAGAGCTCGCCCTGTTTCAGCACCAGCGGCACCTCGTTGCAGACCACATCGCGCATCAGCCCGCCGAGCGAGCCGGTCGCCATGCCCATCAGCACCACGATTACCGGGCCCTTTCCCAGCGCAAGTGCCGCGCCGGTGCCCGCGGGCACGGCAACCGCCAGCGCGAAGCTGTCGAGCCAGACCACCCAGCGCAGGCGGCTTTCGACCAGGTGCGCGGAGAAGAACACCGCCACCGCCGCCAGCGCCGCAAGCAGGATGTAGTTGGGATCGCCGATCCAGAACACCGGGTCGCGGTCCAGAAGCAGGTCGCGCACGGTGCCGCCGCCCACCGCGGTGAGGCAGGCGACAAAGGCAAAGCCGACGATATCCAGCTGCGCCCGGCTTGCCACAAGCGCGCCGGTCAGCGCAAAGACCAGCACCGAGGCGTAGTCGAGCAAGGTAAGCACGCTCATGCGCAACCGCCCCGGCGCAGGCCGCTCATCACTTGGGCCGGGCCTTCTTGAAGGGGGCCATGCCAGCGCGGGCCAGCTCATCCGCGCGCTCGTTCTCGGGGTGGCCTGCGTGGCCCTTGACCCATTCCCAGGTCACCTGGTGGCGGCTCTGCGCTTCGTCCAGCCGCTGCCAGAGCTCGACGTTCTTAACCGGCTTCTTGGCGGCGGTCTTCCAGCCGTTCTTCTTCCAGCCGAAGATCCAGCCGGTGACGCCGTTCTTCACATAGGCCGAATCGGTCACCACGGTGATCTTCGAGGGCCGCGCCAGGCTTTCCAGCGCGTTGATCGCGGCCAGAAGCTCCATCCGGTTGTTGGTGGTTTCGGCCTCGCCGCCCTGAAGCTCGCGCTCCTTCACCACGGTGTCCCCGTCCATCGCGCGCAGCAGCACGCCCCAGCCGCCGGGGCCGGGATTCCCGGAGCAGGCACCATCGGTATATGCAAACAAATCAGTCATGGCCGCTCCCTACACCGCTGCCGCGGCAGGCGCCAGAGCGCAGGCGCGGTGCGGCGCACGGGCGGCGTCTTACAGGTAGAGCCCCGCACCCAAGCAGAGCACCGCCACTGCTGTCAGCAGCACCCGCAGCCGCATCCACCAGCGCGGCGTCAGCCCCCAGGCAGAGAAGCCGGCATCCAGCAGCAAAAGCCCGGCAAAGCCCCATATCAGGTGCATTGCGGCGCGGTCCGGCCCGCCTCCGGTCATCAGGAAGGCCCAGAGCGCAGGGATCACCGACAGACCATAGCAGGCCGCGGACTGGAGACGGCCGCGCGCCTTGGCGGCAAACCCCCAGAGCACGCCGGACATGAAGCTGAGGATCACCGAACCGTAGAACAGCTGCACGTAAGGCCCGACAAACCGCGGCCCCAGCCGTGCACTGCCCCAAGCCTGCAGATCGGGCAGCATCACGGTGAGGACACCCCAGACAAACGGGATCAGCCCGGCGAGGCCAAGGATAAGCGGGGCGGCAGGGATCTGCCTCATGCGCGCTCCATTGCAAGCCGCGCGGCGAGTGCTGCAAAGATGCCGCCAAAGCTGCGGTTGAGCCAGGCCATCACCCGCGTGGAGCCGAGGATCAGCGCGCGGGCGCGCGCCGCAAACAGCCCGTAAGCGAGGAAGACGGCAAAGGTCATCGCCATGAATACACCGCCCAGGAGCGCCATCTCTGCCGTGGCAGAGGCGGCGTTGCCCGACAGGAAAGGCGGCAGCAGCGCCAGGAAGAAAACCGACAGCTTGGGATTCAGGATATTGATCAGGGCGCCGCGGCGGGCAATGGTCCAGCCGGGCTGGCGGCGGCTGTCCGAGGAGATCGCGAGCGCGCCGCCCGCTTTCAGCGCCTGCCAGGCCAGGTAGAGAAGGTAGAGAACGCCTGCGGCCTTTACGATCTGGAACAGCGCGGCGGAACCGTGCAGCACAGCGGCCAGTCCCAGGGTGGCCGCGGCCAGATGCGGCAGGATGCCAATGGTGCAGCCAAGCGCCGCCCAGACCGCGGCGCGCCAGCCCTGGCCGAGGCCAAGCGCCAGCGTGTAGAGCACACCGGTGCCCGGTGCGAGGACGACAACAAAGGCGGTGATCAGGAATTGCAGGCTTATCATCAATGCGGCTCCGGCAAAATGCGTGTTGGAATATGCCTAGCATAACTAACCCGCCCGGAGGGCCGCTTCCATGATCCTGTTCACAGCCGTGGCCTGCCGGGCTCAGGCCGGCTGGCGCAGCACCCGCGGGACCTTGAATTCGACCCGCTCCACGGCGGTTTCGACCACCTCGACCGTCACTTCATAGCGGGCGCGGAAGGCGTCGATCACCTCGTTCACCAGCAGCTCGGGCGCCGAGGCGCCGGCGGTGATGGCGATGGAGCGGATACCCTCCAGCGCGCGCCAGTCGATGTTTTCCGCCCGCTGCACCAGCTGGGCGTAGCCGCAGCCGTTCTTGGCGCCGACCTCGACCAGGCGGCGCGAGTTCGAAGAGTTCGGCGCCCCCACGACCAGAAGCGCGTCCGATTCCGGCGCTACCGCCTTCACCGCTTCCTGGCGGTTGGTGGTCGCATAGCAGATGTCTTCCTTGTGCGGGCCGGTGATCCCGGGGAAGCGGGCCTTGAGGGCTGCGACGATGTCCTTGGTGTCATCCACCGACAGGGTGGTCTGGGTGACAAAGGCCAGCCGCGATGGGTCGCGCACTTCGACCTTGGCCACGTCCGGGACGGTTTCCACCAGCAGCACCTCGCCCTCGGGCAGCTGGCCCATGGTGCCGATGGTCTCCGGGTGGCCCTTGTGGCCGATCATGATCATCTGCAGCCCGTTCTCGGCGTGGCGCTGCGCCTCGATATGCACCTTGGAGACCAGCGGGCAGGTGGCGTCGACAAAGATCATCTCGCGCGCCTCTGCTGCGGCGGGCACCGATTTCGGCACCCCGTGGGCGGAGAAGATCACCGGCCGGTCATCGGGGCATTCGTCCAGTTCCTCGACAAAGACCGCGCCCTTTTCGCGCAAGCTGTCGACCACGTATTTGTTGTGCACGATCTCGTGCCGCACATAGACCGGCGCGCCCCATTTTTCGATCGCCATCTCGACGATCTTGATCGCGCGGTCGACACCGGCGCAGAATCCGCGCGGCGCGGCGAGGTAGAGGATCAGGGGCGGCTTGGTCATGCGGGTCTCCTTGCGGGCCAGAGGTAAGGGTTCCGGGGCGCGAGGTCCAGCCCGGGGTGTGCTCACGGGTTTGTGACTGGAGCTTCCAGCGGCGGAAGGATGCACAAAGGTCTGCTGAAGACTGATGGGGGAGCAGGCGTGAAGGCGATGCTGTTTGCGGCGGGCGCAGTGGTGCTGGCGGGCGGGGTCTATTTCTGGACGGCCGAGCGCGGCGCGCAGGCGGCAGGGCTCTTGCCGTACCAGGATCCGGCCGCGGTTGAGGAGGGGCGCAAGGTCTATGCGGAATATTGCGCCAGCTGCCATGGCGCCAGCCTGGAAGGCGAGCCAGACTGGCGCCAGCGCGATGCCGGTGGTTACTTGCCCGCGCCGCCGCATGACGAAACGGGCCACACCTGGCACCATGCCGACAGCCAGCTGCTGGCGATCACCAAGTTCGGCGTCGAGGCGCTGGCCGGGGCGGGCTACCGCAGCCGCATGGGCGGCTACGAGGAGCTGCTGAGCGATGCGCAGATGCTGGCGGCGCTGGCCTACATCAAGAGCCGCTGGCCTGCGGATATCATCCGGCGCCACAATGAGATCAACGCGCAGGCGCAGCCCTAGAACGCAAATGGCGCAGGCCGGTGCACGCCGGACCTGCGCCATTATCGTTTGCCTGAACCTAGCCCGCTAGTGGCCTGCACGCGGCCGCGGGACCGGTGCGAAGCGGTCAGCCCTGCGCGGCAGCGGCCGAACGCGGGTCGTTCTGTTCGCGCGGCGGGCGGCCGATCACGTCCCGCAGCTCCTCCAGCTCGATGAAATTATCGGCTTGGCGGCGCAGATCGTCGGAGATCATCGGCGGCTGGCTGCGGATGGTGGAGACCACCGACACCCGCACACCTTGGCGCTGCAGGCTGGCGATCAGCGGGCGGAAGTCGCCATCGCCGGAAAACAGCACGATATGGTCGACGCGCGGCGCCAGCTCCATGGCATCGACGGTCAGTTCGATGTCCATGTTGCCCTTCACCTTGCGGCGGCCCATGCTGTCGGTGTATTCCTTGGCCGGTTTGGTGACCATGGTGAAGCCGTTGTAATGCAGCCAGTCCACCAGGGGCCTGATCGGCGAATACTCGTCATTTTCCAGCAGCGCCGTATAATAAAAGGCCCGCAAAAGTTTTCCGCGGCGCATGAATTCCTGCCGCAACAGCTTGTAGTCGATATCGAACCCTAGCGCCTTGGCCGCGGCGTATAGGTTCGACCCGTCTATGAACAGCGCAAGCCGTTCGTCCTTGTAAAACATCAAATTTGTCCTTCCGGTCGGCCCGTTTAGGCCCTGGTTCCGTGAGTGAATGCCTGAAATCGGCTAAACGGGTGGACTTAATGTATGTTATTTGCCATCTGCCGCAAGGGCGATGGCATTCAGAAACAGGGTCAAAAATGACCGGATACCGGACAAAATCACTGATCGCGCTCGGCGGTAATATGCCGGTTGACGCTAAGGCGCCCCAGGTCACGCTGTCAATGGCAGTTGCGGCGCTGGCGCAGCCGGACATCGCCCTGCGGGCGGTGTCGCGGTTTTTCCGCACGCCATGCTTTCCCGCCGGGACCGGGCCGGACTATGTGAACGCCGCGGTGGAGGTGGAAAGCGCGCTGTCCGCGGCAGAGCTGCTGGAACGGCTGCACGCGCTGGAGGCGCGCTTTGCCCGGGTGCGCGCCGAGCGCTGGGGGCGGCGCACGCTGGATCTGGACCTGATCAGCCACGGCGGCGCGGTGCGGCCCGATGCGGCCGGCTTTGCGCGATGGCAGGGGCTGCCGCTGGAACGGCAGATGCAGGAGGCGCCGGGCGAGCTGATCCTGCCGCATCCGCGCCTGCAGGACCGGGGGTTCGTGCTGGTGCCGCTCTGCGATATCCGCCCCGATTGGCGCCATCCTGTGCTGGATAAGACCGCCGCGGCGCTGCTGGCTGCGCTGCCTGCATCGGAAACCGCGGAGATCGTTCCGCTGTAGCGATTTCGGTGCGGCATTTTCTGGTCTTGTCAAGGGAAACATTTGGGCGTACATGTCTGCGCTCCGGACCCACAATACTTGGAGAGTCGTTCATGGCCCGCGTGACGGTTGAAGATTGCGTCGACAAGGTTCCCAACCGCTTTGAGCTGGTGATGCTGGCGGCCCACCGCGCCCGCGAGATCTCGGCCGGGGCCGAGCTGACCGTGGACCGCGACAACGACAAGAACCCGGTTGTGTCGCTGCGCGAAATCGCCGAGGAAACCCAGAGCGCCGACGCCCTGCGCGAGCGCCTGATCGAGGCCAACCAGTCCCAGATCGAAGTGGACGAGCCGGAAGAGGATTCCATGGCCCTGCTGATGGGCGGCGAGAGCGACAAGCCGGCCGAGGACGACATGTCGGAAGAAAAGCTCCTGCGCGCGCTGATGGAGGCCCAGGGGCAGGGCTGACCTGCCGCGACGGACAATTGAGGCTGCGGACCGGACATGATTTCGCCTGAAGACCTGATCGAACTGGTCCGCAACTACAATCCGAAAACCAATGCGTCCCGGATTGCCGCGGCCTATGCCTTCGGGGCGCAGATGCACGAAGGGCAGTACCGCCATTCCGGCGAGCCCTACTTCACGCATCCGGTGGCGGTCGCCGCGATCCTGACCGAACAGCGGCTGGATGATGCCACCATCATCACCGCGCTTCTGCATGACACCATCGAAGACACCAAGGCCTCTTACGAGGAGGTCGCGCGCCGCTTCGGCGACGAGGTGGCGATGCTGGTCGATGGCGTCACCAAGCTGACCAACCTGCAGCTGTCCAGCCGGGAGACCAAGCAGGCGGAGAACTTCCGCAAGCTGTTCATGGCGATGTCCAAGGATCTGCGGGTGATCCTGGTGAAACTGGCCGACCGTCTCCACAACATGCGCACCATCAAGGCGATGCGGCCCGAGAAACAGGCTCAGAAAGCGCGCGAAACGATGGATATCTATGCGCCTCTGGCAGGCCGCATGGGCATGCAGTGGATGCGCGAGGAGCTGGAGGATCTGGCCTTCCGGGTGCTGAACGCCGAGGGCCGCCAGTCGATCATCCGCCGCTTCGTCACCCTGCAGCGCGAAACCGGCGACGTGATCCACCGCATCACCGGCGACATGCGCACCGAGCTGGAGAAGGCGGGCATCGAGGCCGAGGTCTTCGGCCGCGCCAAAAAACCCTATTCGATCTGGCGCAAGATGCAGGCCAAGGACCAGGGCTTCTCGCGGCTGTCGGACATCTACGGCTTCCGCGTCATCACCGCCACGGAAGAAGACTGCTATCTGGCGCTAGGCGCCATCCACCAGCGCTGGCGCGCGGTGCCGGGCCGGTTCAAGGACTACATCAGCCAGCCGAAATCCAACGGCTACCGCTCCATCCACACCACTGTGTCGGGGCGCGACGGCAAGCGGGTGGAGGTGCAGATCCGCACCCGTCAGATGCATGACGTCGCCGAAACCGGGGTGGCGGCGCATTGGTCCTACCGCGATGGCGTGCGCACCGAGAACCCCTTTGCCGTCGACCCCGCCAAGTGGATCGCCTCGCTCACCGAACAGTTCGACGCCGAGGAAGACCACGACGAGTTCCTCGAAGCGGTGAAGCTGGAGATGTACTCGGACCAAGTGTTCTGCTTCACCCCCAAGGGCGATGTGACGAAGCTGCCCAAGGGGGCAACGCCGATCGACTTTGCCTATGCCATCCACACCCGTATCGGCCATGCCTGCGTCGGCGCCAAGGTGGACGGCATCCGGGTGCCCTTGTGGACCCGGCTGCGCAATGGCCAGTCGGTTGAGGTGATCACCGCCGAGGGTCAGACCCCGCAGGCCAGCTGGCTGGAGATTGCCACCACCGGCAAGGCCCGCACCGCGATCCGGCGCGCCCTGCGCGAGGCGGACCGGGCGCGGTTCGTGAAACTGGGCCATGAACTGGCGCGCTCGGCCTTCGAGCACGTCGGCCGCAAGGCCACCGACAAGGCTCTGGAAACCGCCGCGCGGGCTTTGCGCGTGGGCAGTGCAGACGAGCTCCTGGCGCGGCTCGGGGCCGCGGTGATCACCGCGCATGACGTGGTGCAGTCGGTCTATCCGGAGCTGACGACCGGCGAGGGCGACGAGGTTTCGCCGCGCCGCGCGGTGATCGGCCTGCAGCCGGGCCAGAGCTTCGAGCGCGCGTCCTGCTGCCAGCCTTTACCGGGCGAGCGCATTATCGGCATCACCTACCGCGGCCGCGGCGTCGTGGTGCATACCGCCGATTGTGACAAACTTGGCGAATTCGAGGAACAGCCGGAGCGCTGGGTCGACGTGCATTGGCACAGCGGCACCCACCCGGCGGTCTATGGCACCACGCTGGAGCTGACCATAGGTAACGATGCCGGGGTGCTGGGGCGTATTTGCACATTGATTGGCGAGAAAAAGGCCAATATCTCGGACCTGGAATTTGTCGACAGGAAACCGGACTTTTACCGGCTTATGGTCAACGTGGAGCTGCGGGATGTGGAACAGCTGCACTCGCTGATGCTGACGCTGGAGGCGGAAAGCGATGTCGCTGCGGTGGCGCGGTTCCGGGAAAAGCCGGAGCGGCGGGTTACGCCGGGATAGGCCGCTGACGCGCCAGCCGGGAACTGGGAAGGACGGACGGCTTTGGTTTTCAGGCGCCGGGACAGACGCCCGCCCCTGCGTGCGGTTGCGGATTTCTTCTGGCCCCGCGGCGGCTGGGGCCGGGCCTTCCTGTATGTGCAGCACCGGGTGCGGCGCCTGCCCGATTCGCCCGAACGCATCGCCCGCGGCATCTGGGCCGGAGTGTTCACCACCTTCACGCCGTTCTACGGGCTGCATTTCCTGGTCGCCGCACTGATCGCGCGGCTGATGAACGGCAATATCCTGGCTGCCCTCAGCGCCACTTTCTTCGGCAACCCGCTCACCTATGTACCGATCGGCGTGGCCGCCCTGCAGACCGGGCACTGGCTGCTGGGCACCGAGTTCGACGCCGATGTCGACAAATCGCTGGTGGGGAAGTTCTTTGCCGCCGGGGCGGATCTGAAAGACAACCTCATTGCGCTGTTCATGGACCGGCCCGCGGACTGGCAGGGGCTTTTGCTGTTCTATGATGAGGTGTTCTACCCCTACATGATCGGTGGGATCCTTCCCGGCGTGATCTGCGCAACGGTCTGCTACTTTCTCAGCCTGCCGGTGATCCGGGTTTATCAGCAGCGCCGCCGCGCCCGCATCAAGGCCAAGTTCGACGCCATCATGCAGCGTGCCGAACTGGCTTCCGGTCCGGCTTCGGGTCAGGCCGCCGGCAAGGCCGGTGCGCCGGCCCCTGCGCCGCGGCTACAGGAGGACGCCGCCGCCGCGGTCAAGCCGCCCGGCGCCGCGGCCTCCAAGCTGGCGCCTGGCGCCGCCGGCGACGCGCCGCGCGCCGCAGGCGGGCGCAACCGGGAGGCGGGATAGGGCTTGCCCTTGCCGCCCTTGCGTCTAGTGTTCTGCGCAAACGGGACCAATTTCAGGACTTGATGATATGGCACAGAATTCCTTGCGGCTGGGTGTGAACATCGACCACGTGGCCACCGTGCGCAATGCCCGCGGCGGCGCCTATCCGGACCCGGTCCGCGCCGCAAAACTGGCCGAGGAGGCGGGCGCTGACGGCATTACCGCGCATCTGCGCGAGGACCGCCGCCACATCACCGACGCCGATATCGACGGGCTGATGGCGGCGCTGACGGTGCCCTTGAACTTCGAGATGGCCGCCACGGACGAGATGCAGAAAATCGCCCTGCGCCACAAGCCGCATGCGGTCTGCATCGTGCCGGAGAAGCGCGAGGAGCGCACCACCGAGGGCGGGCTGGAGGTCGCGCGGGAGGAAAACCGGCTCGCGCATTTCATTGCGCCGCTGCGTGACGCAGGCTGCCGGGTGTCGATCTTCATCGCCGCAGACAAGCGGCAGATTGAGGCCGCAAACCGGATCGGCGCCGAGGTGATCGAACTGCACGCCGGAGCCTATTGCGACTACCACGCCGAGGGCAAGCTGGCCGAGCGCGACCGCGAGCTGGAAGCGCTGCGGGAGATGTCGGCCTATGCCCATTCTCTGGGGCTGGAAGTGCATGCCGGCCACGGGCTGACGTACGACACGGTGCAGCCGGTCGCGGCCTTCCCGGAAGTGCGCGAGCTGAACATCGGCCACTTCCTGATCGGCGAGGCAATCTTCCGCGGCCTGACCCCGGCAGTCCAAGAGATGCGCCGCCTGATGGACGCCGCGCGGGCATGAGGCGGAGGCCGTATTCAGCGATGAATACGGACCGGAATTTTCAAAAATTCCGGTTCCCGTGGCGGGCGCTGCGATGATTCTCGGCACCGGCACCGATCTCGCCAATATCGAGCGCATCCAGCGCACGCTGGACCGCTTTGGCGACCGTTTCCGCAACCGCGTGTTCACCAAGGTGGAGCAGCGGAAGGCCGAGCGCCGCCGCGACGTTGCGGGAACCTATGCCAAGCGCTGGGCCGCCAAGGAAGCCTGCTCAAAGGCGCTTGGCACCGGTTTGCGGATGGGGATTGCCTGGAAAGACATGGCAGTCTCCAACCTGCGGTCCGGTCAGCCCGTCATGCATGTGACCGGCTGGGCGGCCGACCGGCTGCGCGACATGACGCCTCCCGGCCATGAGGCGGTGATCCATGTCACCCTGACCGACGACCACCCCTGGGCGCAGGCCTTCGTGGTGATCGAGGCCCGTCCCCTGCCGCAGGACCCGGCGGCCCCGGCGGAAAGCCCCGGCGGAACTTGACTTGCGCCCGGCGCGCCCGCATGTAGCGCCGGACCCTCATTCCAAACCGGAGAGCCTGATGACGGCAAAAGCAAAGGCCGGAAGTTCCATTCTCGAAACCGTGAAGACCATCGTCTACGCGCTGCTGATCGCCGGGATATTCCGCACCCTGTTCTTCCAGCCCTTCTGGATTCCCTCCGGGTCGATGAAGGAAACCCTGCTGATCGGGGACTTCCTCTTCGTCAACAAGATGGCCTACGGCTACTCCTACGCCTCCTGTCCCAGCGTGCGCCTGCCCGCCGTGGGCATCGACATAGACGCCGAGGATATCTGCGGCTTCCTCGATGGCGACAACACCCGCTTCTGGGGCGGGGAGCCCGAGCGCGGCGACGTGGTGGTGTTCCGCCACCCGGTCAACGGCAATGACTTCATCAAACGGCTTGTTGGCCTGCCGGGCGACAAGATCCAGATGAAGAACGGCGTGCTGCACATCAACGGCACTCCGGTCAAGCTGGAAGACGCCGGTGAGTTCGAGGAACTGATGCAGCGCCAGGGCCCGCAAGGTTCGCTGCCGCGCTGCGAGAACGCGCCGGTGGGGCAGGGCGCGGTCTGCAAGAAGTCCCGCCAGATCGAAACCCTGCCGGGCGGCACTTCGCATGCGGTCCTGAACATCACCAACCAGGGCGTCGACCACACCGGCGTCTACCAGGTGCCGGCGGGCCATTACTTCTTCATGGGCGACAACCGGGACAATTCCTCGGACAGCCGCCTGCCGCAATCCGCGGGCGGGGTTGGCTATGTGCCTTATGAAAACCTGATCGGCCGCGCCGACCGGGTCATGTTCTCCTCCGCCGGGCGGTCCATGCTCTACTTCTGGACCTGGCGCGCCGACCGTTTCTTCAAGGGGATCGAGTGAAACTTTCCAAGGAAATGCGTGCGTTCGAAGAGCGCATCGGCCACCGCTTCGAGCGGCCCGACCTGTTGCAGCGCGCGGTGACCCACGCCTCTGTCTCTTCGCCCAACCGCAAGGACAACCAGCGTCTGGAATTCCTGGGCGACCGGGTGCTGGGGCTGGTGATGGCGACCGCGCTCCTGGAGCACGACAAGACCGCCACCGAAGGCCAGCTGGCGCCGCGTTTCAACGCGCTGGTGCGCAAGGAGGCCTGCGCCGAAGTCGCGCGCGAGATCGATCTGGGCGCGGTGCTGAAGCTGGGCCGATCGGAGATGATGTCCGGCGGGCGCCGCAAGCAGGCGCTGCTGGGCGACGCGATGGAGGCGGTGATCGCCGCGGTCTACAAGGACGCAGGCTTCGATGCCGCGCGGGAGGTGATCCTGCGGCTCTGGGGCAAACGCGTGCACCAGGTCGAGGAAGACGCCCGCGATGCCAAGACCTCGCTGCAGGAATGGGCGCAGGCCCGCGGCCAGAAGCCGCCCGCATACGTCGAGGTCTCGCGCAGCGGCCCGGACCACGCTCCGGTCTTCACCATCGCGGCGCGCCTGCAGGACGGCACCGAGGCCGAGGCCACCGCGGGCTCCAAGCGGCAGGCGGAGCAGGCCGCGGCCAAGGCGCTGCTGGAACGGCTGGAGTAATGCGCGGGCGGTGCCCGGCCGCCCGATGCAGCCATGGGGGGCGGCAAAACCCCTCTGGCCCCAGCGGGCGTTTTCCTGTAGGGGAACTGCTCTGCTAACAGGACCAGACAGATGACCACACGCGCCGGATTCGTTGCCCTGATCGGGGAGCCCAACGCGGGCAAATCGACCCTCTTGAACCGCATGGTCGGGGCGAAGGTCTCGATCGTCACCCACAAGGTGCAGACCACCCGCGCCCGCATCCGCGGCGTCGCGATGGAGGGCCAGTCGCAGATCGTCTTTGTCGACACCCCCGGCCTGTTTCGTCCGCGCCGCCGGCTGGACCGCGCGATGGTCGCCGCAGCCTGGGGCGGGGCGGCGGACGCCGATATCGTGGTGCTGATGGTCGAAGCCCACCGCGGCATCACCGAAGGCGTGGAGACCATCCTCGACGGCCTGGGCGAGATCGGCGCGGGCCGCACCGTGGCGCTGGCGATCAACAAGATTGACCGGGTTCCGGCCGAAAAGCTCCTCGGGCTGGCGCAGAACCTGAACGCCCGCTACGGCTTTGCCGAAACCTTTATGATCTCGGCCGAGCGCGGCCACGGTGTCGACGATTTGCGCGTCTGGCTTGCGGGCAAGCTGCCGGAAAGCCCATGGCTTTACCCCGAAGATCAAATCGCCGATCTGCCAATGCGGATGATCGCGGCCGAGATGACGCGCGAGAAGCTGACCCTGCGCCTGCACCAGGAATTGCCTTACCAGCTCACCGTCGAGACCGAGAAATGGGAGGAGCGCAAGGATGGCTCCGCCCGCATCGATCAGCTGATCTACGTGATGCGGGACGGCCACAAAGGCATCGTGCTGGGCAAGGGCGGCGAGACCATCAAGGCCGTCTCCCAGGCGGCCCGCACCGAACTCGAAGAATTTCTCGGCCGCAAGGTGCATCTCTTCCTGCAGGTGAAAGTGCGCCCGAACTGGCTGGAAGAGGCCGAGCGCTACTCGGAAATGGGCCTCGACTTCAAGGACGGCAACTGAGCCTCCCCGTGCCCGTCATCTTGCCGGAAATACTCCCGCCGGAGGCCCCTGCCGCCGCAGCGCGCAGCAGCGCCCGCGCAGGCGCGGCATGACCCGCCTCACCGCCGAATTCTGGGTGCATGCCTATCTGGCGCGGCTGCGGCTGATGGACATTCCGGCCTTCGTCACCGCCCATGGCGACGACACGGCAGGGGCGGTGCTGGTGAAGCTCAACACCCTCGACGGAGAGGCCCGCGCCTTTCACCGCACCTTCGACCTGATGACCGGAGCCCGCAAGTGGGACACGCTGGCCGCGGGCGATGAGGCGGAGGTCGATGCCTCAATCCGCCGCCAGCAGGGATTCGACCCCGACCTCTGGGTGGTCGAGGTCGAGGACCGCGCGGGCCGTCACCTGCTGGATGAGCCCGGCCTCGAGTGATCACCAGCCCCCGGTTTTGGCCAGGATGTCATGGCCGGTGGCCTGCGGAGCGCCGCCGGCAAATTCCTTCACCCGCCCCGCGAAGGTTCTGAAGTAGTCCTGCGACTGGACATGGGCCAGGGTTTAGGCGGTGTCCCAGCGGCCCCAATGGATGCGGGTTTCGCCGTCATCGGCGACGGCCACCTGGTAGGTGAACTTACCGGCCGCCGCGGGATCTGCGTCGATCGCCGCTATGAACTCCGACGTGGCCTGCCGCCAGGCATCCTCGTCGCCGCTGTAGGCGTAGGTGATGGTAATGCCGCGCATGGTGGCCTCCTATATTTAACGATATCGTTAAGTGGAGGGCGGCATTCCGGCGCCGTCAAGGGACGTCTTGAAGAAGACCGCCAATTCGTCTCTGCTGCCGGGCAGGGGAGGAGCCAGGGTTGAAAGGGAGAGCCGCCGGTGGAATGGCGTGATCAGGGCATATTGCTGACCATGCGCCGCCACGGCGAACATGCGGCAATCATCGATGTCTTCACCGAGGGCCACGGCCGCCACGCAGGCGTGGTGCGCGGCGGCGCGGGGCGCAGGATGGCGCCTGTTCTGCAACCGGGGGCGCAGCTCGACCTGACCTGGCGGGCGCGGCTGGAGGATCACCTGGGCAGCTACCACGCGGAACCCCTGCGCAGCCGCGCTGCCGCGGCGCTGTCGGGGCGGCTGGCGCTTGCTGGCCTCAATGCGGTGACGGCACTGCTGGCTTTCTGCCTGCCAGAGCGCGAGCCGCACCCGGATCTCTATATGCGCAGCGAGCGGCTGCTCGACCTTCTGGAGCAGGAGGACCTCTGGCCGCTGGCCTACCTGCGCTGGGAGATGGCGCTGCTGGAGGAAATGGGCTTCGGTCTCGACCTCGGCGCCTGCGCGGTGACGGGCACGGTTGAGGGTCTGGCCTATGTCTCGCCCAAGTCGGGACGGGCTGTTTCACGTGAAGGCGCGGGGGAATGGGCGGACCGGCTCTTGCCCCTGCCGCCAGTGATGCTCGGGCAGGGTGAGGCGGACGACGGGGAGATCCTGCAGGCGCTGCGCGCCACGGGGTATTTCCTGGAGGCGCACCTGGCGCCGTCGCTCGGCAACCGGCCGCTGCCGGAGGCGCGCGGGCGCCTGTGCGACACGCTCAGCCGCCGGCTCTGAACAGCATTTCCCGGCCCGCGTCATTGCTGAGGATCATCACATCGCCCGCGACCTCGGCCAGGCTCATCTCTTGCAGGGCGGCAAGCAAGGCGGCTTCCGCAGTCTGACCCGGACAGGCCGGGCCTGAGACGGTGAGTGCTTGGATCTCCAACCAGGGGTATGGCGCGGTCTGCCGGGCGCGGAAGCGTCCGCATGGGCTTTGCCCGGCGACCCTGCCTGGTGCCGGAAAGCGCAGGGAGACCAT
Source organism: Cribrihabitans pelagius (assembly GCF_048820915.1). Lineage (NCBI taxonomy): Bacteria > Pseudomonadati > Pseudomonadota > Alphaproteobacteria > Rhodobacterales > Paracoccaceae > Cribrihabitans > Cribrihabitans pelagius. The sequence goes on from NZ_JBMERR010000007.1 coordinate 102,003, forward strand.
GCCCCGGTGGTCCGCGCCATCAAGGCTTTCAAGCTGCCAAGCTTTTCCCGCCGCGCCATAAGAATAAAGGGTCTCCCCGGAGCCGCAGGCGGCCAGCGCGGCGCAGGCGGCGATCAGGGTGAGCCGGGTCATGTTTCCTCCGGTCTGCCGGACATGCGCGTGTGTTCCGGCAGGCAGCCTGCGCCACCCCCGACAAAGGGGCAAGCCCTCCCGCCCGTCGCCGCAGCAGTTCTGGACTGCCGCGCTCCCGTTGGGCCAGTCGCCGCGCCTACGGCGCGGCGCGGGCGCGAACCGCCGGCGGGGTCTCCCGCGCCGTGCGCAGCAAGGCGCCCGGCCCAACTGCTCCGGTGCATCCCGAGGATGCGCGGGAGCGGGCGGGAGCGCCTCCTTAGCTGGTTTGGTTCCCTGCCAGGGGCTCACTGCGCGCGGATGACCGCGGCGATCCTGCCGCCGATCTTGCGGCTGGCCTTCACTGAAGGATGGATCATGTCGAGCGCGTGATAGGAGCGATCGCCGGGCGGCACCATGCCCTTGAGGGAGAGGAAGACCACCCCGGGATCGCCCTCCGCGTGGCGCGCGATGCGGCGCTCCAGCGTATTGCCCTCGTCGCGGCAGTGCTCGATCAGCGAGCCGCGGCCGGGGCTGCGCAGGTAGCCGAGGTAGATCACCTTGGCCCCGGTGCCCCGGAGCCGCGTGAGCAGGTCCGGGATGGCGCCGCTCTGACCGTCCTCAGCAATCAGCCTGTCCAGCTTGCCGTCGCAGGCCAGACAGCCGCAGCCCAGCCAGAGGTCGTTGCCGCCGCCGTTCACGATGATCCACTCCCATGGGCCGGGGCGGTATTGTTTGGCGATGTTCATCCCGGCGGCGCCGGTCAGCGGCAGCCGGTAGAGGTGGCGCGCGCCGCTGACCGCGCGGTCCGCGACCGGTTCCTCCAGCGTGTCCTCCACCGCATCCGCGATCGAGTTGCCGGTGAGACGGTTCCAGGCCAAAAGCGAATCGCCCATCGCAAGAATGCGCGCTTCGCCCGCGGGCGGCATCGGAGCGGCGCAAGCGGCAAGCAGGAGGGCGGGGCAGAAGAGGGCCGTGAGGCGGGCTAGGAGCGTCATGCGGCTTCTTCTAGCGCCGAACCAGGGGCACCGGAACCGCTTGCGTCCGTGAAACGCCGTCGCCGTGGAAGCGGCGGCGGAAAAAGGCCCGGCGCCGGGGCGCCGGGTGAGGCGGGGAAACTGTCCGCAGCGGGAAAACCGAACCCTCAGCTCAGAAGGCGGCGGGCGATCACCTGGGCCTGGATCTCGGCTGCGCCTTCGAAGATGTTGAGGATGCGGGCATCGCAGAGCACACGGGAGATCTTGTATTCCAGCGCGAAGCCATTGCCGCCATGGATCTGCAGCCCGTTGTCGGCGGCTGCCCAGGCGACACGTGCGCCGAGCAGCTTGGCCATGCCCGCCTCCAGGTCGCAGCGGTGGCCGTTGTCCTTCTCCCAGGCGGAGAAATAGGTGAGCTGGCGGGCGATCATGATCTCCACCGCCATCATCGCCAGCTTGCCGGAGACGCGCGGGAAGCGGATCAGCGGTTTGCCGAACTGCTTGCGGTCCTGCGCGTATTGCATCGCGATGTCGAGCGCCGACTGCGCCACGCCCACCGCGCGGGCGGCGGTCTGGATGCGGGCGGACTCAAAGGTCTCCATCAGCTGCTTGAAGCCCTTGCCCTCGGCGCCGCCCAAGAGGTTCTCGCCCTTCACGTGGAAATTGTCGAAACCCAGCTCGTATTCCTTCATGCCGCGGTAGCCGAGAACTTCGATCTCGCCGCCGGTCATGCCTTCCGTGGGGAAGGGGGCCTCCTCCGTGCCGGGGGTCTTTTCCGCCAGAAACATCGACAACCCGCGGTGGTCGATGCTCTCCGGGTCGGTGCGCGCAAGCAGGGTCATCACATGGGTGCGCGCGGCGTGGGTGATCCAGGTCTTGTTGCCGGTGATCTTGTAGTTGCCGTTTTCGTCCTTCACCGCGCGGGTGCGCAGGGAGCCGAGGTCGGAGCCGGTGTTCGGCTCGGTAAAGACGGCGGTGGGCAGGATCTCCGCGCTGGCTAGCTTGGGCAGCCAGTTCGCCTTCTGCTCATCGGTGCCGCCGCAGAGGATCAGCTCCGCCGCGATCTCCGAGCGGGTGCCGAGGGAGCCGACGCCGATATAGCCGCGCGAGAGCTCCTCGGAGACCACCACCATCGACGCTTTCGAGAGGCCGAAGCCGCCGTATTCCTCGGGGATGGTGAGGCCGAAGACGCCCATCTCGGCGAGCTCTTCGATCACTTCCATCGGGATCAGCTCGTCCTTCAGGTGCCAGTCGTGGGCGTGCGGTTCGACCTTCTCCACCGCGTAGCGGCGGAACTGGTCGCGGATCATCTCCAGCTCTTCCTCCAGGCCGGAGTTGCCGAACATGGTAGCACCCGCCTGTTCCTCCATCAGCTCCACCAGGCGGCTGCGCGCGGCCTGGGTGTTGCCTTCAGCGCAAAGCGTGGTGACCGCAGGCGTCATCAGCGCGGCGCGGGCCTCCTCGCCGAGACCCAGATCCTGCAGCCGCACGATCTCGCCCTGGTTCATCTGGATGCCCCCCTGCGCCTGCGCGAGGTATTCGCCAAAGCCGATCTGGTGGATCAGCTGCTCCATCTCGCCAAACTTGCCCTCGGCGTCGAGCTTTTCGGCCCATTTCTGCATCTGGCGCAGGCAGTAGACATAGGTCGCAAGCCAGGACAGCCCGTGCGCGGCGGTCTGCTCCGCCTCGATCAGTCGGCCGGAGACACGGCCGTCTTCGCTCACCTTCTCCCGCACCGCGCTGCGGGCGGTTTCGAACAGCTGGTCAAGCGGGTCCAGGGCGGCGGCGGTCTGCGCCAGCAGGCCGGGGATGAGCGTCGGTGTCATATGCAAGTCCTGTCCGTCGTGGGCCATGAATCAGATCCTTCTTCGGTCGCTTGGTGGTAAATCACTTTGCAGTTGCAGCGCAACATAAATACCAATTGCTGCGTCATTTCGTTCAAAAGTTACGCGCCGATTTTGGCCGTGCAGCAACCCGCTGTTCCGTATAGAGCGAGGGAATGGACATGCTGCTTGCCCTGACAACCCTGCTTTCGCCCGTGGAGATGGCCGCCGCGGCCGCGGTTGCACTGCTGGCGGGCACGGTTAAGGGGATGGTGGGCTTTGCCATGCCGATGATCCTGATTTCCGGCCTCGGCTTCTTCCTGCCGCCGGAACTGGCGCTGGCCGGGCTGATCCTGCCGACGCTCGCCACCAACGGCATGCAGGCGCTGCGCCAGGGCACGAGGGCCGCCATGGAGTCGGTGCGCCGGTTCCGGGTGTTCCTTTTGATCGGGCTGGTCTGTCTGCTGCTCAGCGCCCAGATGGTGCGCATCCTGCCGCAGCAGGCGATGATGCTGATCATCGGCCTGCCGGTTTCGCTGTTTGCGCTGATGCAGCTCCTGGGCCGCTCCTTCACGCTCAGCAAGCCGACACGGAAGGCCGAGGCGATGGTGGGCGGAATTGCCGGGCTGATCGGCGGCATTTCCGGGGTTTGGGGGCCGCCGACGGTCGCTTACCTGACCGCGCTTGGCACCGAGAAGCGAGAGCAGGTGCGGGTGCAGGGGGTGATCTACGGCCTCGGCGCGGTGGCGCTTCTGGCGGCGCATACCGGCTCGGGCGTGATGCGGGCCGAAACGCTGCCGTTTTCGCTGGCGCTGATCCCGCCTGCGGTGGCGGGCATGTGGATCGGCGGGCTTCTGCACGACCGCATCGACCAGGCGGCCTTCCGGCGCGCGACGCTGGTGGTGCTGCTGGCGGCGGGGCTCAACCTTTTGCGCCGTGGCCTGTTCCTGTAGGCAGAAAGCAGCGGCCCGCTCCCGACCGGGGGCCGCGCGCGGTGAGCGGAGGCAGCATGCACAGGCAATGGAACGCAGAGCAGCTGGCAGCGGGATCGCTTCTGGTGGCTCTGGCGGTGATGGCGCTGAAGACGGCGGCCTGGGCGATGACCGGCTCTCTGGCGCTGATGTCGGATGCTTTGGAATCGCTGGTCAACATCGGCGGCGCGGTGATGGCCTGGTGCGCGGTGCGCTATGCCCGGCGGCCGCCGGATGCGGGCCACCCGTTCGGCCATCACAAGGCAGAGTATTTCTCGGCTGTGTCCGAGGGCATCCTGATCGTCATCGCCGCCTTGGTGATCCTGCACCAGGCCGCAGGCGCGCTCTGGCAGCCCGAGGCCGCCGCCTGGCACCCGCTCGGGCTTGCGGTAAACGCGCTGGCGCTGGGGGTGAACCTGATCTGGGCGCAAGTGCTGCTCGGAGCGGGGGCGCGGCTCAGTTCGCCCGCGCTGGCGGCGGGCGGGCGGCATCTGATGAGCGATGTCTGGACCTCGGCCGGCGTGCTTGCCGGGCTGGGGCTGGCGCTTGTGACCGGCTGGGCCATTCTCGACCCGCTGCTGGCGCTGCTGGTGGCCGTGAACATCCTGCGTGAGGGCTGGCGGGTGATTGCGGCCTCGCTCGGCGGGCTGATGGACACCGCTGCTCCCGAAGGTGAGCGCGCAAGGATCGAGGAAATCATCCGCCGCAGCGCGGCGGGCGCCTTGCAGGTGCATGGGCTGAAAACCCGCCGCGCCGGGCAGGCGCTGTTCGTGGAGTTCCACATGGTGGTCGACGGCACAATGGCAGTGCAGGCCGCGCATGAGATCTGCGACCGGGTGGAGGCGGAGATCCGCGCCGCGCTGCCCGGCGCTCAGGCGGTGATTCACGTGGAGCCGGAGCACAAGCTGGAACCGCGCGGCATCCGCCCGCGCTGAAGCGTTTGCATTTCTCCGTCCGCGCGCGTTTAACCGCAGGCACCGGGGCCACACGTGCCGCCCTGGCAGGCAGAGGAGCAGGCGGATGGCGATGCAATGGAACAGGCTTCTGAACCCGGGACGGCTGGCGCGGCCGGACTTTCCGGAAAAGCCGGGCCGGCCGGCCTATCTGCAGGATTACGACCGCATCCTGTTCTCCGAACCCTTCCGCCGTCTGGCGCAGAAGACCCAGGTGCATCCGCTGCACGACCATGACCACGTGCATCACCGGATGATCCACAGCATGGAAACCGCCAGCGTCGGCCGCTCGCTGGGGGCGGGCGTGGGCACCGCGCTGGCGGAGAGAGGTTGGATCGCCGCCGGCCAGGCGCCGCGGCTGGCGGGCCACGTGGAGGCCGCCTGCCTGGTGCATGACATCGGCAACCCGCCCTTTGGCCATTCCGGCGAGGACAGCATCGGCGAGTGGTTTGCCGCCCGCTTCCGCGCGGGCAGCGGCGTGGCCGGCAGCGTGCCTGAGCACCTGCGCGCCGAGTTCGAACATTTCGAGGGCAACGCGCAAGGATTGCGCATCACCGGGCGGCTGCAATATGCCCGCCGCGAGGGCGCGATGCGGCTCAGCTATGCGACGTTGGGCGCTTTCATGAAATACCCATGCACCCGTTCGATGCGCGACCAGGCGGTGGCCGCAGGCAACGGCAGCTATGCGGGGCTCAAGAAATTCGGCGTCTTCGAGAGCGAGCGCGCCCTGTTCGAGGAGATCGCCGACGCGCTTGGCCTGCCGGAAGGCCCCGGCGGCTGGCGGCGGCGCCATCCGCTCGCCTTCCTGGTCGAGGCCGCGGACGACATCTGCTACCGTATTCTTGACATCGAGGACGCTGCCAGCATGGGCGATCTGGAGCGCGCCGAGGTGGCGGAAGCTTTGGAAACTATCATCGGCAAGCAGAACGATGACCGCGGGCTGACCCTGCGCGACCGCATCGGCCTGTGGCGCGCCTATGCCATCGGCCAGTCGATCGAGTCCGCGGTGGAGGCTTTTCTCGCGCATTATGAGCCGATCATGGCGGGAGAGTTCAGCGCCGGGCTGATGGAGGTTTCCAGCAAGGCCGAGGCCTTTGCCCGGCTCAAGAACCTTTCGGAACAGCGCATCTTCACCGCCCGCCGCAAAACCGGGCTGGAGGTCGCGGGGCGGCAGGTTCTGCACGCGGTGCTGGGCCATTTCCACGGACTCTACGGCGACTTGCGCGACTGCAGCTGGGATGTGGAAGCCTTGCAGCAGCGGCACGGCTACTGGGCTCGGCTGATCCGGGCGGTGGATCTCGACCTGCGCGGGGTCGAGGATGAGTATTCCGCGATGCATTCACTGGCCGATTTCGTCTCCGGCATGACCGACCGTTATGCCGTCAAGGTGCGGGACATGATCTCGGGCTCTGTGCCGCAAGTCTGAGCCGCGGGGCAGGGACGGCTTCAAGCCGGCTTTGACCCGTCTGCCGCTCGGCCGGCTCCGGCGCTGCGCTTGGCCATCGTATCGGTGATGCGGCTGGCCCAGAGGCTGTTTTCATCGGCCAGTGCCTTGATCTCCCGCGCCAAGTAGGCAAAGCCCGCCCCCGCCTTGCCAGCCCGCGCCGCCTCGATCCCGGTGTTGATCGACAGGATCGACAGCTTGCGCACCGAGCGCAGGATGTTTTCCGCGAGACCGAGGATCTCGGCATTGGCGGCTTCGGTGCTGCGCAGGGTTTCCTCCAGCCTGCGGCGCAACTGCACCTCGGCGGAGGCATCCACCACCAGCCCTTCCAGAAAGCGCAGGGTGCCGTCGTCGTCATAGATCGCGCTGCCGCGCTCGCGCACCCAGGCGGCAGAGCCGTCCGGGTGGCTCAGCCGGTAGGAGACATCCCAGGCCTTGCCCGCGGCGATGGCGGCGTCGATCTCGGCCAGAGCCCGTTCGGTGTCGTCCTTGTGCATGGCATCGACAAAAGACAGCTTGGCGTTGCCGAGGATGTCGGTGCGCGGGCGGCCGCAGAGTTCCTCCACCTGGCCAGCCATGAAATGCATCGTGAATTGCGCGTCATTCTCGCAGCGGTAGACAAAGGCGCTGCCTGACGTGAACACGCTGTTGAATATCTCCAAGGCGTTCTGGTCTTTCGCGGGCTCCATGGCGGGATCCTCTTTTGGGCGCCGTGGAAACGGGTAAGGCCGGCGCAAAACAACAATTGACGGAAGCTTTGCGGGAATCGGTTAACGGGGGGTTAATGGGAAAAAGAATTTCCTGAAATGAAAAACCCCAGCACTGAGGCCGGGGTTCACGTCTTGCGCGGACGGAAGGCAAGTCAGCCGATGGCGGCCGCCTTCACGTCGTCGTCGATATGGGGCAGGTACTGCTCGAAGTTGTCCGAGAACATTTCCACCAGCTTGGCCGCCTGACGGTCGTAGGCCTCCTTGTCGTCCCAAGTGCGGCGCGGGTCGAGCAGCAGCTCGGGCACGCCGGGCGCGTTGACCGGCACATCGAAGCCGAAGTTCGGGTCCTTGCGGAACGCGGTCTCCGCCAGCGAGCCGTCCAGCGCCGCGGTCAGCAGCGCGCGGGTGGCCTTGATCGGCATCCGCGATCCGGTGCCGTAGGCGCCGCCGGTCCAGCCGGTGTTGACCAGCCAGCAGGTGGCGCCGTGCTGGGCGATTTTCTCGCGCAGCAGGTTGCCGTAGACCTCGGGGCGGCGCGGCATGAAGGGGGCGCCGAAGCAGGTGGAGAAGGTCGGCTCCGGCTCGGTCACGCCGCGCTCGGTGCCGGCCACCTTGGAGGTGAAGCCCGACAGGAAGTGGTACATCGCCTGCGCCGGCGTCAGCCGCGCGATCGGAGGCAGCACGCCGAAGGCATCACAGGTCAGCATGATGATGTTCTTCGGGTGGCCGCCGCGCGCGCTCGCGGAGGCGTTCGAGATGTAGTGCAGCGGATAGGCGCAGCGCATGTTGGCGGTCAGGCTGTCGTCGTTGAAATCCAGCTCCTTGGTCTCCGGATCGAAGATCATGTTCTCGATCACAGTGCCAAACTTGGAGGTGGTGGCGTAGATTTCCGGCTCAGCCTCGGCGTTCAAACTGATGGTCTTGGCGTAGCAGCCGCCTTCGAAGTTGAAGGTCCCGTTGGAAGCCCAGCCGTGCTCGTCATCGCCGATCAGCACCCGGTCCGGGTCCGCCGACAGCGTGGTCTTGCCGGTGCCGGAGAGGCCGAAGAAGACGGCGGTGTCGACCGCGTTGCCCTTGGCGTGGTTGGCCGAGCAATGCATCGGCATGATGCCCTTTTCCGGCAGCAGGTAGTTCAGCAGGGTGAAGACTGATTTCTTGTTCTCGCCCGCATATTCGGTGCCGCCGATCAGTATCATCTTCTTATCGAAGTTCAGCGCGATCACGGTTTCCGAGCGGCAGTTGTGCTTCTTGGGGTCCGCCTGGAAGGACGGGCAGTTGATGATGGTGAAATCCGCCACGAAGTCGTTCAGGTCCTCGCGGTCGGGACGGCGCAGCAGGTGGCGGATGAACAGGTTGTGCCAGGCGAGCTCTGTCACCATGCGGACGTTGATCGCATGCACCGGATCGGCGCCGCCGACCAGGTCCTGCACGAAGTAGTCGCGGCCCTTCATGTGCTCCAGCATGTCGGCATGCAGTGCATCGAAGCCTTCCGGGCTCATCGCCGCGTTGTTCTCCCACCAGATCGTTTCGGCCACGCTTGCGGTCTTCACCACGTGCTTGTCTTTGGGGGAGCGGCCAGTGAATTTGCCGGTTGTCACGAGGAAAGCGCCGCCATTGCCCAGCGTGCCTTCGCCGCGCTGCAGCGCGGCCTCGATCAGCGCCGGCTCCATGAGGTTGTAATAGACATGTCCCAGTCCCTCGATGCCCTGATCCTCGAGGCGGAATTGCGGGTTAACCCGTCCAGATGTCATGCGTTTTTTCTCCTGTGGCGGCGCCTGCGGCACGCGGGTCGCGCGGGGAAGCGCCAGGGGGCAATAGGCACGGCTGAGCTGCCGATACCGGCGGTCTTAACATGACGATTTGGGGGGTGAACAGGTTGCTTTCCACAGGTTAGCGCCACCACGGGAATGTTTAGCGCAACCATTTTCCGCCCGCCGCCGCGCCTGCCTGCGTTCAGCAGATGCTAAGGTATTTTTGCTGCAATCGGTCCCAGAGGGCTGGGCGATTCGCTTATGGGGATTGATTCGGGGCTGCGGACGGGCGATGAAGGTTAAAAAATACCGGGGTTGAGCAGATTAGGGGCAACTGCGATGTCAAAGATTGCTTTAGTGGACGATGACAGGAACATTCTGACTTCGGTGTCGATGACGCTGGAGGCGGAAGGGTTCGAGGTCGAAACCTATAACGACGGTCAGGCGGCGCTGGACGCTTTCAACAAGAAACTGCCGGACATGGCGGTGCTCGACATCAAGATGCCGCGCATGGACGGCATGGATCTGTTGCAGCGGCTGCGCCAGAAGTCCCAGATGCCGGTGATTTTCCTCACCTCCAAGGACGACGAGATCGACGAAGTCCTTGGCCTGCGCATGGGCGCGGACGACTACGTAAAGAAGCCTTTTTCCCAGCGCCTGCTGGTGGAGCGCATCCGCGCGCTGCTGCGCCGCCAGGACGCGATCAGCGGCGATGCGGCCGGCACCGCCAGCCCAGAAGCCAAGGTGATGGAGCGGGGCAACCTGCGCATGGACCCGCTGCGCCATTCGGTCGGCTGGAAGGGTCAGGACGTGTCGCTGACCGTCACCGAATTCCTGCTGCTGCAGGCGCTGGCGCAGCGGCCCGGATTCGTGAAGAGCCGCGACCAGCTGATGGATGTGGCCTATGATGACCAGGTCTATGTGGACGATCGCACCATCGACAGCCACATCAAGCGCCTGCGCAAGAAGATGCGCAGCGCAGACCCGGAGTTCGCGGCAATCGAAACCCTCTACGGGATCGGCTACCGCTACAACGAAGAGTGACGAGTTTGACGGGTGGCCGGCGGTGCGCCGCCGGAGGGAGCAGGCGCGAATGCGCGATACCAGTATGACAGAGCAGCGGCCCGCAGGCGGCGTCGTCCTCGGGGAGGATTGGGTCTCCCCCGATCCGGCCGTGGTGCAGGAGATGCAGGTCAAGCGCGCCCGCCGCGGCCTGCTGTCGCTGAAGGGCTCGCCGCTCACCCGCAAGATCATCACCTTCAACCTGATCGCGCTCACCATCCTGGTGGCGGGCATTCTCTACCTCAATTCCTCGCGCCAGAGCCTGGTGGCGCAGCGCGCCGGCGCCCTGGTGTCCGAGGCAATGCTGGTAGCCGATGTCTTCGAGGCCGAGCTGCCGTCCTCCGGCACTGTCAGCCTCGCCGCCGGCGACGGCATCGACCCGGCCCGGACCCTGGCCGGGCTCAGCCTGCGCGGCGGGGTGGAGGCTTTTGTCTTTGACACCTCCGGCAATCTGATCTCTCAGGCCAAGGGCGTCAGCCGCGGCGACGCGCTCAATTCGCTTAACGAAAACCGCCGCGGGCGCACCCTGATCAGCGACGGGCTGTCGGCCTTGTGGCCCGGCGCGGGCAGCAGCCCGGCCGAAGGCGGCGCGGTGCCGATGGAGGACCGGTTGCGCGGTCTGGTCGAACGCGCCGTCAGCGGCGGCACCGGCATCGAAGCCGCAGTCGACACCAGCGGCGGCACGGTATTCTCCGCCGCCACCCCGATCGTGCACAACGGCCGCGCGCTGGGCGTGGTGGCACTGACCTCGCCCACCGGCGAGATCGACACTCTGGTGCGCGGCGAGCGCGAGCGGGTGCTGCAGATGTTTGTGGTGGCGCTGCTGGTTTCGGTTGGGCTCAGCCTGGTGCTGGCCTCCACCATCGCCAATCCGCTTGCCGACCTGGCGGAAGCCGCCGAGCTGGGCCGCGACCGCAACAGCCGCCAATCAAACCCGGGCCGGGTGCGCATCCCCGATCTTTCCGCCCGCCCGGACGAAATCGGCCGCCTCAGCCGGGCGCTGCGCGGCATGGTCAAGGCGCTCTACACCCGGATCGACAGCAACGAACAATTCGCCGCCGACGTGGCGCATGAGATCAAGAATCCGCTTGCCAGCCTGCAGTCCGCCGTCGGCACGCTGCGCATGGTCAAGCGGGACGACCAGCGGGAGAAACTGATGGACGTGATCGAACATGACGTGCGCCGCCTGGACCGGCTGGTCAGCGATATTTCCAATGCCTCGCGGCTGGACGCCGAGCTGGTCAAGGAAGAGGAAGAGGAATTCGATCTCCTCACCATGCTCGGCAACCTGAACCAGTACCTGGGCGAGGATGCCCGCTCCAAGGGCATCGACTACATCACCGACCTGCCGCGTCAGCCGGTGATGATCCAGGGGCTGGAGGCCCGGCTGGCGCAGGTCTTCGTCAATCTGATCACCAACGCGATCTCCTTCTGCGAGGAGGGCGACGCGATCCGGGTCTGGGCCCGGCGCCGCGCCAACCGGGTGCTGGTGGTGGTCGAGGACACCGGCCCGGGGATCCCAGACCAGGCCCTGTCGAAGATCTTCAAACGCTTCTACTCGCAGCGCCCGGCCGAGCATTTCGGCAATAACTCGGGCCTTGGCCTGGCGATCTCCAAGCAGATCGTGGAGGCGCATGGCGGCGTGATCTGGGCCGAGAACATCCGCCCGACCGAGGCTGATGTCACCTCCGAACCGCTGGGCGCGCGTTTTGTCGTCGGCCTGCCGGTTTGAGCGATGCACGCCCCCGAAAGCCTCTGCCTGCACGCCTCCTGCGTGGCGCTGGGGGGGCGGGGGCTCCTGATCGCCGGGGCCTCCGGCAGCGGTAAATCGGCCCTGGCGCTGGAGCTGATGGCATATGGCGCCGCGCTGGTGGCCGATGACCGGGTGCTGCTGGAGGCGAGGGACGGCCAGCTTGCCGCGCGCGCGCCTTCGGCCACCAAGGGACTGATCGAGGCGCGCGGCGTCGGCCTGTTGCGGGCCGCCGCCTGCGGCCCGGTGCCGGTGGCGGCGCTGGTGGATCTGGATGACGTTGAGGACGCACGTCTTCCAGTGCAGCAAACAACGCTTATATTGGGGGTGCGGCTGATCCGGCTGCGGCGGGCGGAAGGCGCCCATTTCGCACCGGCCCTGCTGCAGTATCTGAAATGCGGAGCCCTTGACCCGGATGCCGGACCCGATGCCTGACGCAAACCAGAAAACCGTGCCGCTGGTGCTGGTCACCGGCCCCTCCGGCGCCGGGCGCACCACGGCGATCAACGTGCTCGAAGACCTCGGCTTCGAGGCGATTGACAATCTGCCGCTGCGCCTGCTGCCCGGCCTGATCGAGGCTGCGCCCAGCCCGCCGCGGCCGCTGGCCCTGGGGCTCGACAGCCGCAACCGGGATTTCTCGCCGCCCGCGCTGCTGGACGTGATCGGCATGCTGGCGGGCCGCCGCGAAGCCGAGCTTACCGTGCTCTACCTCGACGCCCAGCCCGACGTGCTCTTGCGCCGCTTCTCCGAGACCCGCCGCCGCCACCCGCTCGCGCCCGCGGAATCGCCGGGCGAAGGGGTGCGCCGCGAGCTCGACCTGATGGCGCCGATCCGCAACCGCGCCGACCTGCTGCTCGACACCTCGCAGATGAACGTGCACCAGCTCAAGGCCGAGATCGAGCGTTGGTTCGCCCCCGGCGGCCGCGCCCTGGCGGTTTCTGTGCAGAGCTTCTCCTACAAGCGCGGTATCCCGCATGGCACCGATATGGTGTTTGACTGCCGCTTCCTGTCAAACCCCTACTGGCAGCCGGACCTGCGCGCCCTGGACGGGCGCGATGCCACGGTGCAGGCGCATGTGCGCAGCGATCCCCGCTTCGGCGATTTCTTCGCCCGGGTGCTGGACCTGACCCGCTTCCTTTTGCCCGCCTACAAGGCCGAGGGGAAGTCGCATTTCTCAATCGCCTTCGGCTGCACCGGCGGCCAGCACCGGTCCGTGATGCTGGCAGAAACCCTGGCCAAGGCCCTTGCGGAGGAGGGCCAGCAGGTGTCAATTAGACACCGCGAGCTGCAGGGCCAGCAAACAGGTAAGAGGCCGGGTTGATCGGAATTGTCATCGTTGCGCATGGAGGGCTGGCGAAGGAATATCTCGCCGCTGTGGAACACGTCGTGGGTCCGCAGCCCTGCCTGGTGGCCATCTCCATCGGCCCGGAGGACAACCGCGACAACAAGCAGGACGAAATCTGCATCGCCGCCAACGAAGTGGACAGCGGCGACGGTGTCGTGCTGGTGACCGATCTGTTCGGCGGCTCGCCCTCGAATCTGAGCCTCAAGGCCTGTGCCCCCGCCGACCGGCGCATCCTTTACGGGGCCAACCTGCCGATGCTGATCAAACTGGCAAAATCCCGCCATCTGCCGGTTGCCGATGCAGTGCGGCAGGCGATGGAGGCCGGGCGCAAGTACATCAATGCGCAAAACGTCAACCCTGATGGGGAGCAGGCACATTAAATGGCTGTGAAAACGCTGAAAATAATCAACGAAAAGGGGCTCCACGCCCGCGCGTCGGCCAAGCTTGTGGAGGTCGTCGAAGGCTTTGACGCTTCAGCCGAAGTGATGAGGGACGGCATCTCCGCCTCCGGCGACAGCATCATGGGGCTTTTGATGTTGGCAGCCTCGAAAGGAACGACTATTGACGTCGAGACGTCGGGGCCGGACGCTGACGCGCTTGCGCATGCGCTGGAAACGCTGGTGGCCGACAAGTTCGGCGAAGGCTATTAGAGGCCGGGCCGGCAGCGGAACGGGATGGGCACAGTGGCGGACACCGCACATGACAGCAACACCGGCCTGGCGCCGGACGCACGGGCGGATACCGGCGAGATCTACGACCGCCGCACCCTGACCTACGCCAATTCCTTTGACGACCGCTGGACCGCGCTGGCGATCAAGGCGATCGAATGGTGCACCGGCAAGATCAGCATCCTGCGCATGGTCAGCAAGTTCGAGCGCCAGAATGCGCGGTACCGCGGGCAGAAGTTCTGGCGCGGCGCGCTCAACATCATGGGCATCGAGCTGCAGACCCCGCAGGCGCAAATCGAGAACATCCCGGCCGACGGTCCGGTGGTGATTGTTGCCAACCATCCCCACGGCATGGTCGACGGCATGATCTTCGCCGATCTGATCGGGCGGCGGCGGCTCGACTACCGTATCCTGACCCGCTCGGTTCTGACTGGCCTGGACGAGGCGGCGACCTCCTTCATGATCCCGGTGCCCTTCCCGCATGACCCGGAAGCGCAGCGCAAGATGGTGGAGATGCGCGGCAAGGCGATGGCGCATCTGAAGGCGGGCGGCGCGGTGGCGCTGTTCCCCTCGGGCGTTGTGATGTCTTCGGACAGCTGGTTCGGCCCCGCCGAAGAGCGCGAATGGAACGTCTTCACCGCCCAGCTGATCCGCCGCTCCGGCGCCCGGGTTGTGCCGATTTATTTCCCCGGCCACAACTCGCGCTGGTACCAGATCGCCTGCCGGATCTCGCCGGTTCTGCGCCAGGGGCTGCTGCTGCATGAAATTGTGCGCTCCTGCAACAAGCCGCAGAAACCGGTGGTGGGCAAGCCGCTCACGGACGCGCAGATGGAGCGCCTGCACAGCGACCCGCGCGGCTTCATGGCCTGGCTGCGCGAGCACACTTTGGCGCTCGGCAAAGACAACTGAAAACGCCCCCCCCGCGCCCCTTGCCCCTGCTGCAAATTTCCCGGCATGCAAGAGGGGCAGCGGCCGCTATGCCGCTTCGCCCCCTGCGCCAGACGTCCGGCCGCTGCAGGCCCGACCACATTCAGATTTGATGCTAGAGTCACTTTCTGGCCGGAAGCACCCCGGGGGGAGGCCCTTCGGGCCGAGGGGGCAGCGCCCCCTCCGTCACCGCTGCCGGCTCAACGCGTCGGCACCGGTGTCTCGCCGCGGTAGTCGTAGAATCCGCGCTGGGTCTTGCGCCCCAGCCAGCCTGCCTCGACATATTTGGTCAACAGCGGGCAGGGCCGGTACTTTGTATCGGCCAGCCCGTCGTGCAGCACGTTCATGATCGCCAGGCAGGTGTCCAGCCCGATAAAGTCGGCCAGCTCCAGCGGCCCCATCGGGTGGTTGGCGCCCAGTTTCATCGACTCGTCGATGGACTTGACCGAACCCACCCCTTCGTAGAGCGTATAGACCGCCTCGTTGATCATCGGCATCAGAATGCGGTTGACGATGAAGGCCGGGAAATCTTCGGCGCTGGCTGCGGTCTTGCCGAGCCGCTCCACCACTTTCTGGCAGGCCTGGAAGGTCTGCTCATCGGTGGCGATACCGCGGATCAGCTCGACCAGCTGCATCACCGGCACCGGATTCATGAAGTGAAACCCCATGAAGCGTTCCGGCCGGTCGGTGCGGCTGGCCAGCCGGGTGATCGAGATGGAGGACGTGTTCGAAGTCAGGATCGTATGCGGCTGCAGATGCGGCAGCAGGTCCTCGAAGATCGCCTGTTTCACGGTCTCGCGTTCGGTCGCGGCTTCGATCACCAGGTCGCAGGCGCCGGCGTCGGCCAGCGTCAGGGTCGGGGTGATCCGGGCCAGTGCCGACTGTACTTCCTCCTCGGCTATCTTGCCGCGGCTGGCTTGGCGGGCCATGTTTTTGTGGATGTGGCTCAGCGCGCCGTCCAGCGCCTGCTGGCTGACATCGGTGAGCACCACGTCATATCCGGCGAGCGCCATCACATGGGCTATGCCATTGCCCATTTGCCCGGCCCCGATCACGCCGATTTTCTGAATTTCCATTCCTAACGCTCCCGAAACATTTGCCGCGATCTTACTGGCGGCGCACGGGCAGGCACAAGGGCGGCAAAGGCGGATTTGAGGCAAATTCTAGCTTTAGGGAATTTGCAATCATTCACGTTCAGGGTGAGTCTCGGGTGAAATATTGGTGGGTACTATGAGCTACGAACTCAAAAGCGCGGGGGCGCTTTGGGGTGAGCCGTGCAGATATGGCGAATCCAGATTGCTGGTACGCGGTCCCGAACGGGATCTGAGCCAGCCCTATATAGCCGTCCTGGGCGGCACCGAAGTCTACGGCAGATATGTTGACATTCCCTTCACCGCAGGTGCGGAGCAGACGCTGGGCGTGCCCTGTATCAATCTTGGCAGCGTGAACGCCGGGCTGGACAGTTTCCTGCGTGACGAAACCCTTCTGGACATTGCCAGGGCAGCCCGGGTTTCGGTCCTGCAGATGCTGGGGGCTCAGAACATGTCGAACCCCTATTACCGGGTGCATCCGCGCAGAAACGACCGCTTCCTGCAGGCCCAGCCGGCGTTGGAAACGCTCTATCCGGAGGTCGACTTCACCGAATTTCATTTCAACAAGCACCTGCTCAGCACCCTTCGGGACATCTCCGCCGGGCGGTTCGAACAGGTGCGGGAGGAGTTGCAGCGCAGCTGGGTCGAGCGGATGAGCCGCCTGGTCGAAGTGCTCGGGGGCCGGGTGCTGCTGCTGTGGCTGCGCTATGATCTGGGCCGCACCACGGAGTTCCCGGAGGAGCCGGTGATGGTGGACCGGGCGATGGCGGATGCGCTGCGGCCGAAGGTGCGAGGTCTGCTGGAGTGCCATGCCGCACCTGCCGGCAGCGCCAAGGACACCGCTGGCATGGGATTTGGCCAAATGGAGCTGCCGGCCGCGCGCCATATGATCGGCCCGCGGGAACATGCCCGTATCGCCGGGGCGCTGTCGGAGCGGCTGCGCGGCACGCTGGCCGACGCCTAGCGCGGGGTGGCCGTGCAGGGCAGCGGGCGGCTTTCGGACGCTTCCCCCCCGCCCAAGGCAAAAGGCCCGCCAGATGGCGGGCCTTCGCGTTTTGCGTTTTGCTCCTGGGATCAGAGCTTTTCGGTCAGCTCCGGCACCGCCTGGAACAAGTCGGCAACCAGGCCATAGTCGGCGACCTGGAAAATCGGCGCCTCTTCGTCCTTGTTGATCGCGACGATGATCTTGGAGTCCTTCATGCCCGCCAGGTGCTGGATCGCGCCCGAGATGCCGACGGCGATGTAGAGATCGGGGGCGACAACCTTGCCGGTCTGGCCGACCTGCCAGTCGTTCGGCGCATAGCCTGAATCGACCGCCGCGCGCGAGGCGCCAACGGCGGCACCCAGCTTGTCGGCAAGTGCCTCGATCAGCTTGAAGTCCTCTTCGGAGCCGACGCCGCGGCCGCCGGAGACAACCACCCCGGCCGAGGTCAGCTCGGGGCGGTCGCTTGCGGCCACCTTGTCCTCGACCCAGGACGACAGGCCAGGGTTCTCGGCCGCCGAAATAGTCTCGACCGAAGCGGAACCGCCGTCGCCAGCCGCGTCGAAGGTGGAGGTGCGGAAGGTGATCACCTTCTTGGCGTCCGACGACTTCACCACCTGGATCGCGTTGCCCGCGTAGATCGGGCGCTCGAAGGTGTCGGCGTCGACCACCGCAGTCACGTCCGACAGCACCATCACGTCCAGCAGAGCCGCAACCCGGGGCAGGATGTTCTTGGCGTCGGTGGTCGCGGGCGCCACCACGTGGCTGTAGTCCGAGGCCAGCGCGGCGATCAGCGCCGCGGTGGGCTCCGCCAGTCGGTGGCCGAGGCTTGCGTCCTCGGCAACCAGCACCTTGGCAACGCCGTCGATCTTGGCGGCGGCTTCACCGGCAGCGGCGGCGGAAGCGCCTGCGGCCAGTACGGTCACGTCACCCAGGGATTTGGCGGCGGTCACCGCCTTGGCGGTGGCGTCCAGCGCCAGCTCGCCATTGGTCACTTCGGCAAGGAGAAGAACAGCCATCACACAGCCCCCGCTTCTTTGAGTTTCGCCACCAGCTCGTCCACCGAGCCGACCACGATGCCGGCGGAGCGCGCTTCGGGCTCCTTGGTCTCAACCACCGTCAGGCGCGGCGCGGCGTCGACGCCGTAGTCGGCGGCGGTCTTCTCGTCGAGCGGTTTCTTCTTTGCCTTCATGATGTTCGGCAGCGACGCATAGCGCGGCTCGTTGAGGCGCAGGTCGACCGAGATGATGGCGGGCATCTTCACGCTGATGGTCTGCAGGCCGCCGTCGACCTCGCGGGTGACCTTGGCATTCTCACCGTCGATCTCCACGTCAGAGGCGAAGGTTGCCTGGCTCCAGCCCAAGAGGGCGGACAGCATCTGGCCGGTGGCGTTCATGTCGTTGTCGATCGCCTGCTTGCCGCAGAGCACCAGGCCCGGCTGCTCTTCCTCGACCACCTTGGCGAGGATCTTGGCCACCGCCAGCGGCTCGATGTCCTGATGCACGTCGTCAGCGGCCACCACCAGGATGGCGCGGTCGGCGCCCATCGCCAGCGCGGTGCGCAGGGTTTCCTGCGCTTGCTTGACGCCGATCGACACCGCGATCACCTCATCGGCCTTGCCGGCCTCCTTCAGGCGGATCGCCTCTTCGACGGCAATTTCGTCGAAAGGGTTCATCGACATCTTGACGTTGGCGAGATCGACACCGCTGCCGTCCGCTTTCACGCGGACCTTCACGTTGTAGTCAATCACGCGTTTGACAGGCACGAGTACCTTCATTTTGCGTTCTCTCCTTAACAAACGGCAAGCCGCCCGAAGGCGACTCTCCTCCATGCTCTCGCTGCGTTGATACCGGCTGGGGTGGCGCTGCAACAGGGCAAAATCGTCACGTTAGCGCACGCCGACGTCGCGTTTGCAGCTTTGGACCCACATCTTTGCAAGAATGTTTCCCAGCGTAAATCAGCCGCATGGCACTGCCGGCGGCGGACGCTGCAAGGGGAAAAACCGGGCAGGAGAGGTCCGGCGCGAATCGGCGCCGGGCAGGGCGCGGCGGGTTCAGCGGTTGGCGCCAGGCACCCAAAGCACGTCGTCCTTGCCGCCGTTGTTGGCGGTGCGGGCGGCGACAAAGAACCAGTCGCTGAGCCGGTTCAGGTATTTCACCGTGGCCGGGTTCACGTCCTCGATGGTGCTAAGCTCGGTCGCCAGACGCTCGGCACGGCGCGCCACAGTGCGGCAGATGTGCAGCTGGGCCGAGAGCCGCGAGCCTCCCGGCAGGATGAAGCTGCGCAGGGGCTCCAGCCCCTTGTTCATCGCGTCGATCTCGCCCTCGAGCCGGTCCACCTGGGCGGCGGCGATGCGCAGCGGCGGGTAGTCGGCTTTGGCGTCCTTCTCCATGTCCGGGCGGCAGAGGTCGGCGCCGAGATCGAAGAGGTCGTTCTGAACGCGGGCAAGGGCTGCGTCCATTTCAGCTTCCGCCTCCAGCCGGGCCGCGCCGACAAAGGCATTTAGCTCGTCCGCGGTGCCATAAGCGCTGACCCGGGCCGAATGCTTGGCGACCCGCTCGCCATTGCCAAGCGCGGTGTCGCCCTTGTCGCCGGTGCGCGTGTAGATCTTGTTCAGGACCACCATGGCGCCTTATCCTCCCTGGCTGCGAAGGTAGATGTAGGCCAGGATCAGCACCACTGCAATGAATTGGAGCAGGATGCGCAACCGCATCATCTTGTTCGCGTATTTCTGGTTGAACGTGCCGCCCTTGCCGAAGCCGCCGATGCCGATCACCAGAACGGCAATGGTGGCAAGGACCGCAAGCACGGCGATGTAGTATAACGGATCGGTCATCGTGTCCCCCAAGTGTCTCCCAAGCCAGGCTGGCGTGGCGGGCTGGTTTGCAGGTTGGCGTGTAGCCTGCCGGGCGCGCGGATGCGACCGGGAATCGCGCTATTGCAGCCGGGCCAGGATGCGGTCAATTGCCCGCGTGCTGAGCAGGCGGCGCAACGCACCCGCGATATGGGTGGGCGTGGTCACATAGTAGCGCGGCCGGGGCCTGCGGGATTCGCAGGCGCGGGCCAGCTTGGCGGTAACGGCGGCGGCGGGCAGCTCGAAACGGTCCGGGCCGCTGCTGTGGTAGAGCCGGTCGAGCAGCCCTGCTTCGTAGCGTGCACGCAGGGGTGAGGCTTTCCAGTCGACGAAGCGTTCAAAATAGGGGATGGATTTTTCCCGGATCTTTGAGGTGACCGGGCCGGGCTCGATCAGAACCAGGTGGATGCCGCTGCCGCGCAGCTCTACCCGCAGAGTGTCGGTCAGCCCTTCCAGCGCGTATTTGGTGGCCACATAGGCGCCGCGCCAAGGGAAGGAGACCAAACCGAGGATCGAGGAGTTCTGCACGATCCGCCCATGCCCCTGCGCCCGCATCACCGGGATCACCCGCCGGGTGAGCTCGTGCCAGCCGAAGAAATTTGCCTCGAAAATGGTGCGCAGCGCCGCGGTTGGCAGGTCTTCCACCGCGCCGGGCAGCCCGTGGGCGCCGTTGTTGAACAACACGTCGAGAGTGCCGCCGGTGGCCTCCAGTACCTCCGCGAGGCCCGTTTCGATGCTGCTGGGGTCGGTATAGTCAATGCGCGGGCTGTGAAAGCCCTCGGCGCGCATCCGGTCGCAGTCGCGCTGCTGGCGGCAGGAGGCAAAGACTTTCCAGCCGCGCTCCCGCATGCCCCGGGCCGCGTCCAGGCCGATGCCGGAAGAACAGCCGGTAATCAGGATGGTTTTCTGCATGAAGCGCCCTTGTGCTGCGGCGGCCCGGCAACCGGGCCTCGCGCAGACTTATGGGGCTTAATCGCTGACCAGGGAAGCGGCAATCCAGCCGACCTGGCCCTGGGACGGCACCCGCAGGTGCAGCCAGCCGCGGCCATCGTTCTCAAAGACCACAACTTCGTCGCCGCGGTTGAGCTGGGACAGCACCGGGTAATTGGTGCCCGGCCCAAGACGCATGTTGACGCGGGTGGCAGTGATCTGGCGGACGTCTTCGGCAGGGCTGGTGTCAGCCTGCTCCATTGCGGCGTCCTGCGGTTCAGGCTGGGCTTCAAGCACGGCATCGTCTGCCGTGGCGGAGGCTTTCACCGGTTGCAGCCCGGACAGCCCGGCATCGAGCGAGGCCAGCTGCACCATGGCCTGCTGCTCTCCCGCTGGCGGGAAGGCGGTGCTGCTGCGGGCAATGGCGGGGCCTGCCGCGGCGATCTGGCGGCGGGCCACCTGGCTGCGCAACCCCGGATCGGCGGCGGGGCGAACGGGGGCGCTGTCTGTCAGCGCGACACGGGTCACCAGCGAATCTGCGTTAACCTGAGTGCGGCCGACCGGCGCCGGATCCGGATCATGGGAAAACGCGGTCTTGGCAATATCCACCGCAGCGGACGGGCCTTGCCGCGGCTCGAAATCCGCGCCCCCGCTCATTTCGTAGAAAGTCCAGCCCAGAATAAGAAACGATGCGATCACAAGACGCGGCATTACACTAACCCCCCACGGAACAGCTGAAAAAAACCTGCAAATTCAAAGGCGCTAGCGATGCGCCCTGCTGGATACCCTACGCACAGGCCTGCTGTATTGTTCCGCCTTGCGGTTAAATTAGTGCGATTGCGGTGAGGGGAAACCACGCTTCGTGCCCGCCCGGCGCGGCTTTTGCGCGTTGCGCGCCAAGGCGCGCGGGCGCCGGACGGGCTTGTGCGAATTTCGCGCGCGCCCGCTTTACCAATTTCAACGCGGACAGTATCACGCTTGCCATGAGCGACCTGGAAGATCACCACGACATCCCCGCATCTCCTGAAAACGGAGAGATCCTGGAACCGTTGCGCCGCGCCATTGGCGAGCGCTACCTGACCTATGCGCTGAGCACCATCATGCACCGGGCGCTGCCCGATGCGCGTGACGGCCTGAAACCGGTGCACCGGCGCATCCTCTATGCGATGAACCGGCTGCGGCTGTCTTCCACAGGAGGTTTCCTGAAGTCGGCAAAGATTTCCGGCGACACGATGGGCGACTTTCACCCGCATGGCGACGCTGCGATCTATGACGCGATGGCGCGCCTGGCGCAGGATTTTGCGGTCCGCTACCCGCTGGTCGACGGCCAGGGCAACTTCGGCAACATCGACGGCGACAACCCGGCCGCCTCGCGCTACACCGAAGCGCGGATGACCTTCGTCGCCGAGGCGATGCTGGAAGGGCTGAACGAGAACGCGGTCGACTTCCGCGACAACTACGACGGCCGCCTGACCGAACCGTCGGTGCTGCCCGCGACTTTCCCCAATATTCTGGCCAATGGCGCCGCGGGCATCGCGGTGGGCATGGCGACCAACATCCCGCCGCACAACATCGCCGAGCTGATCGACGCCTGCCTGCATCTGATCAAGACGCCGGATGCGCGCGACGACACGCTGCTGAACCACGTGCCGGGACCTGACTTCCCGACCGGCGGCGTCATCGTCGAGCCGAAGGAAAACATCGCCAAGGCCTACCGCACCGGCCGCGGCTCGTTCCGGCTGCGCTGCACCTGGGAGGTCGAGGATCTGGGGCGCGGCCAGTGGCAGGTGGTGGTCACCGAAATCCCCTATCAGGTGCAGAAGTCCAAGCTGATCGAGAAGATCGCCGAGTTGATCCAGACCAAAAAGGTCCCGATCCTCGCTGATGTGCGCGACGAATCCGCCGATGACATCCGCATCATCCTGGAGCCCAAGTCCAAGAACGTGGACCCCGAGCTGCTGATGGGGATGATGTTCCGCAACTCGGACCTGGAGATCCGCTTCAGCCTGAACATGAACGTGCTGATCGACGGCGTCACGCCCAAGGTCTGCTCGATGAAGGAAGTGCTGCGCGCCTTCCTCGATCACCGCCGCGACGTGCTGCAGCGCCGCTCCCAGCACCGGATGGAGAAGATCGACCACCGGCTGGAAGTGCTGAACGGCTTCATCATCGCCTTCCTCAACCTGGACCGGGTGATCGACATCATCCGCTATGACGAGGACCCGAAGGCCGCGCTGATGCGCGAGGGCTGGGGCCATGCGCACCCGCGCGCTATGAGCGAGGACGATTATGTCACGCCCGCCGCCGGCACGGGGGAGCTGAGCGAAGTGCAGGCCGAGGCGATCCTCAACATGCGCCTGCGCAGCTTGCGCAAGCTGGAGGAGATCGAGCTGGTCCGCGAGCGCGATGCGCTGCGCGCCGAACGCGCCGGTCTGGTGGAGCTTCTGGGTTCGGAAGAGCTGCAGTGGACCCGCATCTCCGAACAGCTGAAGGAAACCAAAAAGCAGTTCGGCAAGGGCTACGCCGGCGGCGCCCGCCGCACCCGCTTTGCCGAGGCGGGCGAGGTGGAAGAGGTGCCGCTGGAGGCGATGATCGACCGCGAGCCGATCACCGTCGTGTGCTCTCAGATGGGCTGGATCCGCGCGATGACCGGCCATATCGACCTCACCCGCGAGCTGAAGTTTAAGGACGGCGACGGTGCGCGCTTCGTCTTCCACGCGGAGACCACTGACCGGCTTCTGGTGTTTGGCTCCAACGGGCGGTTCTACACGCTGTCGGCGGCGAATCTGCCGGGCGGCCGCGGCATGGGAGAGCCGCTGCGGCTGATGGTCGACCTGCCCAACGAGGTGGAGATCGTCGACCTGCTCATTCACAATCCCGAAGGCCGGCTGCTGGTCGCCTCCGACGCGGGCAACGGTTTCGTCTGTGCCGAGAAGGAGATCGTCGCCCAGACCCGCGGCGGCAAGCAGGTGCTGAACGTGAAGGACGGCGACCGCGCCAGCATCTGCATCCCGGTCGAGGGCGACCACGTCGCAGTGGTCTCGGAAAACGGCAAGTTCCTGGTGTTCTCGGTCGAGGAAATGCCCGAGCTCACCCGCGGCAAGGGCGTGCGCCTGCAGAAATACCACATGGCCCGCGGCAAACAGGGGGCGCTGGAACTGGACGGCGGCCTGAGCGACGTCACCACCTTCAACTGGGACGACGGGCTGAAGTGGGAAATGGGCGGCGGCAAGACACGGCACGAGAGCGACCTGACGCCCTGGCTGGGCAAACGCGCGGGTGTCGGCAAGCGCCCGCCGCACGGTTTCCCGCGCAACTACAAGTTCAGATAAGGCCTTTCCCCGGCGCCATTCTGTGCCCCGCGTGCCACCGATGCGCGGGGCGCTGATTTTCCTGGCCTTTACCCGCGGTGCAAGGCGGGGCTATCTGTGAGGCTGGAATTAACGGACAAGGACCCGCCATGCTGCGCATGATTGCTTCCCTCGCCGCCCTGGCCCTGCTTGCCGCTTGCGGGGAAACCCGGCTGGACGAGCCGCCCGAGGATCTCGGCGCCTTCAAACCGCGGCTGGCCTATGTATACACCGAAAAAGCGCTGCAATGGCCGATGTCGCGGCAGGCCGATCAATCGGAATGGACCGCGCCGGTCAAGAACGCGCTGGAAACCCGGCTCCGCCGCTACGAAGGCAGCCAGGAATACGACGTGGCGGTGACGCTGGAAGGCTTCATGCTGGCGCCTGCCGGGGTGCCGGTGCTGTTCTCGCCCAAGAGCGTCGCGGTGGTGAATGTCTTTGTCTATGACGTCGCGGCAAAGGAATTCCTCGCCAAGAAACACCAGATGGAGATCTTCGAAAGCACCACGGGCGAAAGCGCGGTGCTGGGCTCGGGCCATGCCCGCAGCAAGGAAGAGCAGATTGCAGGCCTGGCGGTCAATATCGCCGACAAGGTCGAGGAATGGATGGCGGCGCAGCACCGTGAAGAGGGCTGGTTTGCACCGCGCGACGCTGACGCGGCCGCGGAACCCTCCGCAGCGGGCGCAGCGGCGCCGGTCCCATCGGGCTGAGCCTGCGATTTCGGCCTCTGTCAAGCAGGAACGGGTTGATTTTTCCCTGCAAACCAAATAACCCGCCGGCGCAGAGGAAACCGGGTCCATGCTGACCCCTCATTTCAAAAGGGCGCCTGAGGAATGGCTAAGGAAAAGTTTGAGCGTAATAAACCGCACGTCAACATCGGCACCATCGGCCACGTTGACCACGGCAAGACCACGCTGACCGCGGCGATCACCAAATATTTCGGTGACTTCAAAGCCTACGACCAGATCGACGGCGCGCCGGAAGAGAAAGCCCGCGGCATCACCATCTCGACCGCGCACGTCGAGTATGAGACCGAGAACCGCCACTATGCGCACGTCGACTGCCCCGGCCACGCTGACTATGTGAAGAACATGATCACCGGTGCGGCGCAGATGGACGGCGCGATCCTGGTGGTGAACGCAGCCGACGGCCCGATGCCGCAGACCCGCGAGCACATCCTGCTGGGCCGCCAGGTCGGCATCCCGAAGATGGTCGTCTTCATGAACAAGGTGGACCAGGTCGACGACGAAGAGCTGCTGGAGCTCGTCGAGATGGAAATCCGCGAACTGCTGTCCTCCTACGACTACCCGGGCGACGATATCCCGATCATCGCGGGTTCGGCTCTGGCGGCGATGGAAGGCAACAAGCCCGAAATCGGCGAAGAGAAGATCAAGGAGCTGATGGCGGCTGTCGACGACTACATCGACACCCCCGAGCGCGCTGTCGACCAGCCGTTCCTGATGCCGATCGAAGACGTGTTCTCGATCTCCGGCCGCGGCACCGTTGTGACCGGCCGTGTCGAGCGCGGCGTGATCAACGTTGGCGACGAGATCGAAATCGTCGGCATCAACGACACCAAGAAAACCACCTGCACCGGCGTGGAAATGTTCCGCAAGCTGCTGGACCGCGGTGAGGCGGGCGACAACATCGGCGCGCTGCTGCGCGGTGTCGACCGTGATGGCGTTGAGCGCGGCCAGGTGCTCTGCAAGCCGGGCTCGGTGACCCCGCACACCAAGTTCGAAGCCGAGGCCTATATCCTCACCAAGGAAGAAGGCGGCCGCCACACGCCGTTCTTTGCGAACTACCGTCCGCAGTTCTACTTCCGCACCACCGACGTGACCGGCACCGTGACCCTGCCGGAAGGCACCGAGATGGTGATGCCGGGCGACAACCTGAAGTTCGACGTTGAACTGATCGCGCCGATCGCGATGGAGCAGGGCCTGCGCTTCGCCATCCGCGAAGGCGGCCGCACCGTCGGCGCCGGCGTGGTGTCGAAGATCACCGAGTAATTCGCGCCTGCGAGTGTTGAAACCGAAAGGGCGCCACTGCGGCGCCCTTTCTCTTTGCCGCAACCGGAAACCGGCGCGGTTTCCGGACCGTTTTCATTGTATGAAAACGGCACCTGAGGCGAAATTATCGGGTCAGCGGCGGCCGGCCGCGGCGTCTGCGGCGTCGGTGATGGCGTCCAGCGACGCTTCCAGGCTTTGCCGCAAAGCCTCCGCCTCTGCCTCGCTGGGTTTCCTGGGCACCGCATCCGTCCATTCGCGGCACATCAGTGTGCCGCTGGAGAACGGCAGCGGCAGCATCTGGCGGTCCCAGGTGGGCAGTTCGATTACCCGCTTTTCGGCAAAGGCGACGGTGAACACCCGGCAGCCCGTCATCCGCGCCCAGACGATCGGCACGGTGGAGGAGAGCCGCGCCGGTCCGCGCGGCCCGTCGGCGGCGATACCGATCGAGCAGCCCTCTTTGGTGCGCCGCAGCACCTCCCGCGAGAGGGCGACGTGGCGCTTGTGGCTCGACATCGGGATGGTCTCGAACCCCAGCCGCACCAGGATCTGCCCGGCCAGCCGACCCGCCCGCGCCGAGGACGTGAGCGCGCAGATGCGCCCCAGCGATGTGTCGAAGAGATAGGGCGCCATGATCAGCCGCTGGTGCCAGAGCACGAAGATCACCGGCTCGCCGCGGCGCACGCAGGCGTCCATCTCCTCGAAGCCGGTGCGCCGCCAGCGGCTGCTGCGCCAGGCGAATCGCACATAGGCCGCCAGCAAGTCCTCGATGGCGCGGTTGAGGCGCGGGCTGTCGGCGAGTTTCTTTCTCAGGCTCACGGTCTCTGCCTCACGGTCTCAGGTTCACTGTCCCGGGGCTCATGCGCCGGGGCTGTCGCCGCGGCCCCGCGGCCCGGCCCGGCCCGGTCTTACAGCATGTGGGCAGGGAGGCAAAGGCCGGGGGCGGTAAACCGCCCGAGGCGGTACAGAAATCCCGATTTCCCTCTTGCCAGCGCCGCGCGGCTGTCTTAGGACAGGCCGCACCACAGGGGTATAGCTCAGTTGGTAGAGCGACGGTCTCCAAAACCGTAGGTCGCGGGTTCGAACCCTGCTGCCCCTGCCATTTCCCGCTACAGATCAGTCCGGCACGGCCTCGCCGAGGCAAGCAAGGCCCATGCCGTTGCAGCGCTATTGCGCCGCGGCTGAACCGTCCGCGTCCGGCACCGAGAGGTGGTTTGGCAGCAACCCCTGCATATGGCGGTCGTGAGCCATGTCGAAAGCGCATTCCAGGGTGCGGGCAAAGCGGACGGTATCGAACAGCGGCGCGCTGAGGCGGTTCTCTTGCAGCTTGGTGCGGAGTGCGGCGCAGGCCTTCGGGTCCTGGGCCAGAGCAGCGGCGATGCTTTCGTATTCGGCTTCGCTGCCGGCCACCAGTTCGGGCAAGCCTGCCGCCTGCACCAGGCTGGCGCCGACCCGGGCCGCGAACTGGCGGCCGGGCAGGGTGAGCACCGGCAGTCCCGCCCAAAGCGCGTCGCTGGCAGTGGTATGGGCGTTGACCGCGAATGTGTCGAGAAACAGATCCGCTGCCGCGTGCCGGGCCAGGTGCTCTGCCTGCGGCATCCGCGGCGCGAACACCAGCCGCTCCGGGTCGATGCCCTGCGAGGCGGCCGCGCGGCGCAGGTTGGAGACGGAATGCGCCCCGGTGTCCAGCAGCCACAGCACGCTGCCCGGCGCGCCGGCCAGCAGCCGCATCCAGATGCCGAACTCGCGCGGGGTGATCTTGTAGCTGTTGTTGAAACAGCAGAAGACGAAGCCCTCTTCCGGCAGGCCGCAGTCGGCGCGGCTGAAAGCGTGGGGGGAGATCTGGCGGGTGCGGTCGTTGACCTGGTAGCTGCCGGGCAGGCGGATCAGGTGTTCGTCAAAATGCCGCTCGCTGCCAGGCGGGCAGGTGGTGTGGTCGGCAATGAAATAGTCGAAGGCGGCGGTGCCCATGGTGCCGGGATAGCCCAGATAGGACATGTGCAGCGGTGCCAGCCGGGCGCCGAACAGACGCGCGCGGTTGCTACCGGTGTAGCCCTTGAGGTCGATCGCGATATCGAGCTGGTCTGCCTTGGCCGTTTCGATGATCCGGCTGTCGGGCTGCCCGGCGACATCGCGGAACCGGGCCACGTTGTCCTGCACCCGGCTGCGGGCCGCGTCGGCCGGGGCGGTGCCGTAGGAATAGGCGCAGATCTCGAAACGGGCTGCATCGTGCTGCTCGAACAGGCCGCCCATCAGGTGCATGGTGGCATGATCGTGGAAATCGGCGGAGAAATAGCCGATCTTCAGCCGCTCCGGGCGGGAGGCTGCACGGGCGGGCGGTCTCGGCTCGATGGTCTTGAATTGGGAGGCGGCATAGGCCTGGGTGCGCAGACGGAGGAGGTCGGGATTGTCTTCCAGCGTCATCATCACAAAGGCCGCGCATGGGGTTCCCCTGAGGCCCAGGTGGCGGCGGTGGGCGTCATACTCCGCAACCCAGTCCCAGTCATTGAGCTGCGCCAGCATGTGCAGCCGTTGCGACCGTGCCTTGTCGTCCTCGGGGCTCACGGCCAGAGCCCGTCCGAAGCATCCGGCCGCGCGGGCTGTGTTGCCTTCGAGGTTCCAGAGCTGGCCGAGGTTGAAGTGCGCCGCAGCCAGGTTCGGGGCCAGCTCCGCCGCCTTGGCATACTGCGCCTTCGCGTCTTCCTGGCGGCCGAGGCTGCGCAGCGTGTTTGCAAGGTGGAGACGTGTCTGGGCGTTCTCCGGCGCCAGTTCCATGGCTTTTTGCAGAATGGTGGCGGACTCAGAGAAGCGCTCCAGCGCGATCAGTGCGGCGGCCATGTTGTTGAGGGACGGGAGGTGGTCCGCTTCTGCCTCCAGCGCCTTGTGGTGGAGCGCAAGGGCGTCTTCCATCTGGCCGCGGAGCTGGCTGGCATTGCCGAGCGCGCTGAGTGTGTTGGCGGAGCCCGGCTGGATGCCCAGGGCCTTGTTCAGGCAGGTTGCGGCCATGTCCAGATTGCCGGCCTTCAGATGGCAGCGGCCCAGGAAGTCCCACAGGAAATGCGATTGCTGATGCGTTTGCAGCAGCGTGCCGCAGTGTTTGGCGGCGGCCTCGAACCGGCCCGCATTGAATTGGGCGGCGAGCGCCTGCTTGACGGTGGCGGCCGGCTCCTTGGCCTGTGCCACCCTTTGGCGCAGCGCCTCCAGCGCCTGTTTGGCGCGCTGATTCTTGGGGAAGCGGGTGAGGATATCGCCGTAGATCCTGGCGGCGTCCTCCAGCTTGGAGGCGCGTTCGAGGCGTTGAGCTTTGGACATGGAGGCTGCGACAGACATGGGTTTCCGTTTCATGAGACAAGCTTTTGCAATCGCGCCGGCCGGATGCGGCGCCCCAATATTCCCGGCCAGTTTGGCGGCAAATGGATTAAAATTGGATTGACCCCCGCGAGGCGCGGTGCGCCCGGGCCCCGGCGGGGCTTGAATTCGGCGGCGCTTGGCGTTACATCGCGCTGACTGCTAGCAGAGAGACACTCCCCCTTATGGCGACTATCAATCCAGTACAGTTCATCCAGCAGGTCCGCGCCGAAGTGTCCAAGGTCGTTTGGCCGACCCGGCGCGAGGTTCTGCTGACCACGGTGATGGTGTTCATCATGGCGGCATTGACGGCGGTGTTCTTTGCGCTGGTTGATCTGCTGATCCGCTACGGGCTGCAGGGGCTTCTGGGCCTGTTCGGCTGAAGCCGCCGCGGGTCCGGCGGCAAGCGGGGCGGGCAGGGGTTCTGCCACCCTTGATCTTGGCCGCGCGGGGCGGTAGGTGACCCACAGGTTTTGAAGCGGGCGTGCGGCGATTCGGGTTGCACGCCGCTTTTTGTTGGCAAGCGCGGCCGTTCGGCTGCAGGTGGAATTAAGGCGGCGGCGCGGCAGTGCCCGCCCGGCAAGACAAGGACGGTCGGTTCATGGCGAAACGGTGGTATTCGGTCAGCGTTCTTTCGAACTTCGAAAAGAAAATCGCAGAGCAGATCCGCACGTCGGTCGCTGAGCACGGCCTGGAGGACGAGATTGACGAGGTCCTGGTCCCCACCGAAGAAGTGATCGAGATCCGCCGCGGCAAGAAGGTCTCCACCGAGCGCCGCTTCATGCCCGGCTACGTGCTGGTGCATATGGAGATGTCGGACCGCGGTTACCATCTGATCAACTCGATCAACCGCGTCACCGGCTTCCTCGGCCCGCAGGGCCGCCCGATGCCGATGCGCGACGCCGAGGTGCAGGGCATCCTGGGCCGCGTCCAGGAAGGCGAAGAGGCCCCGCGCACGCTGATCCACTTCGAGATCGGCGAAAAGGTCAAGGTCAACGACGGCCCGTTCGAGGATTTCGACGGCATGGTCGAAGAGGTCGACGAGGACAACCAGAAGCTCAAGGTCACCGTCTCGATCTTCGGCCGGGAAACCCCGGTCGAGCTGGATTTCGCACAGGTCACCAAGCAGATGTGATGTGACGCTGCCCGGTCCGGGCAGCACCCCGAGCGTGGGAGGCCGCGGCACCGCGGTGGCAAGGCCAGACCACACAGCAGAGAAGCCCGGAGGACGCGTCCGAAGGGTGTTGGAAAAGGAGAAGGCCAATGGCCAAGAAGCTCGTCGGCACGATGAAGCTGCAAGTGAAAGCCGGTCAGGCAAACCCCAGCCCGCCGGTCGGCCCGGCGCTGGGTCAGCGCGGCATCAACATCATGGAATTCTGCAAGGCGTTCAACGCCAAGACCGCAGATCTGGAGCCCGGCGCGCCGTGCCCGACCGTGATCACCTACTATCAGGACAAGTCCTTCACCATGGACATCAAGACGCCGCCCGCGTCTTACTACCTGAAGAAGGCTGCCAAGATCAAATCCGGCGCGAACAACCCCTCGCGCGAGACTGCCGGCACCGTGACCGCGGCTCAGGTGAAGGAAATCGCCGAAGCCAAGATGAAAGATCTGAACGCCAACGACATCGAAGCGGCGATGCAGATCATCCTGGGCTCCGCCCGCTCCATGGGCATCGAGGTGAAGTAAGATGGCAAAGCTCGGTAAACGCACCCGCGCCGCGCGCGAAGCTTTCGCTGGCAAGGAAAACCTGTCGGTGGAAGAGGCGGTGAGCCTGATCAAGGCCAACGCCAATGCCAAGTTCGACGAAACCGTCGAGATCGCCATGAACCTGGGCGTCGACACCCGCCACGCGGACCAGATGGTGCGCGGCGTAGTCGGCCTGCCGAACGGCACCGGCAAGGCCATGCGCGTTGCGGTCTTCGCCCGCGGCGCCAAGGCGGATGAAGCCAAGGAAGCCGGTGCGGACATCGTCGGCGCCGAGGACCTGATGGAATCCATCCAGGGCGGCAGCATCGATTTCGACCGCTGCATTGCGACCCCGGACATGATGCCCGTCGTCGGCCGTCTGGGTAAGATCCTGGGCCCGCGCAACCTGATGCCGAACCCCAAGGTCGGCACCGTGACTATGGACGTGAAAGCGGCCGTGGAAGCAGCCAAGGGCGGTGAAGTCCAGTTCAAGGCGGAAAAAGGCGGTGTCGTGCACGCAGGCGTCGGCAAAGCCTCCTTCGACGAAGCCAAGCTGGTGGAAAACATCCGCGCCTTCGTGTCGGCCGTGGCCAAGGCCAAGCCGTCGGGTGCCAAGGGTGCCTACATGAAAAAGATCAACCTGTCCTCGACCATGGGTCCGGGCCTGTCGGTCGATGTGGATAACGCCGTCACCGAGTGACCGGTGCGCTGTTGCGGAATTCGGAAAGGGCGGTGCCATGCGGCGCCGCCCTTTTTTTTGTGGCGGCGTCCGCAACCCGTTTTGATCCGGCACGAGGGCAACTGCCGTAGTGCGTGCAGCGCGGGGCCGTGCGCCTCCGGCGCGAGCGCGCGCGCCGAAGATGCGCGGCGGCCTGGGGTCTTGTCCCGTGCCGGTCATCCCTCTTTCCGGCCCCGGCCCCGGCCCCGGCCCTGGCGGGCGTTGCTCCGATTAGCCCTTGGCATCCCCCGGCCGCTGCCCTAAGGAGGGGGGCGAGGTAAAGCGTGCGATTCGTCGTGCGCTTTATTTCATTTCGTCCAAGAAGGTGGGTGGCTGCCGATCAGGCCTTAATTTCCCTCCTGAGACGGGTACAGACCAAGAAGATCGGGGGTTTTCTTCCCTCGGGCGGATTTGGCTCGATCCCGTAAAACGGACCTGAACGCCGGTTCTCCGGAACCGGCAAATGAGAGCCGGGGTGCGCAAGCATCCCAAACTTGGAGAGAACTGTGGATAGAGCCCAGAAAGAGAAAGTGGTCGAGGAACTCGGCCAGATCTTCGAAAGCTCTGGCGTCGTGGTGGTTGCTCACTACGCCGGTCTGACAGTTGCCGAAATGCAGGATCTGCGCGCGCGTGCAAGCGAAGCGGGCGGGTCGGTGCGTGTTGCCAAGAACAGGCTCGCCAAAATCGCCCTTGAGGGTAAGCCGTGTGAGAGCATGGCCGACCTGCTGACAGGGATGACCGTTCTGACCTATTCCGAAGACCCCGTGTCCGCCGCCAAGGTGGCCGAGGCTTTCGCCAAGGATAACAAAAAGTTTGAGATCCTCGGCGGCGCAATGGGTGAGAACGCTCTGGACCGCGCAGGCGTTGAAGCCGTGTCGAAAATGCCGTCCCGCGACGAGCTTATCGCTCAGATCGCAAGCTGCATTGGCGCACCTGCTTCCAACATCGCCGGCGCGATTGGCGCACCTGCAAGCAACATCGCAAGCATCCTTTCGACCATCGAAGAGAAGGCGGAAGCTGCGTAAGCGGTTGGCACTGAATGACTGGCGTGGGGCAAGTCCCGCACGTTGGAACACACATACTGTAAACGGAAAGAGCTGATACAATGGCTGATCTGAAAGCACTCGCAGAAAGCATCGTGGGTCTGACCCTGCTGGAAGCACAAGAACTGAAAACCATCCTGAAGGATGAGTACGGCATCGAGCCCGCAGCCGGCGGCGCAGTTGTCATGGCAGCTGGCGGCGACGCCGGCGGTGCAGCTGAAGAAGAAAAGACCGAATTCGACGTCGTTCTGAAGAACGCCGGCGCGTCCAAGATCAACGTGATCAAGGAAGTCCGCGGCATCACCGGCCTGGGCCTGAAAGAAGCCAAGGAGCTGGTCGAAGCCGGCGGCAAGATCAAAGAAGGCGTGTCCAAGGACGAAGCCGAAGACGTCAAGGCGAAGCTGGAAGCAGCTGGCGCGGAAGTCGAGCTGGCCTAAGCCCGGCATCCGGTGCACTGCTGATGCATCGAGAAATTTGGCTGGGCCCGGGGGTTCCCCGGGTCCAGCCGAACCTGTCTTAAAAAGGGCCTCCGGGGGGAGGTTCTTTTTCAGGCGGAGTTCACAGGATCGGGAGGCTGCCATTCGGGACGGTGGCCATGAATTGATCCGAACACGCTGTCTCGTATGGGCAAGGTGCCGGGGCCCGGCGGCATCCTTGACCGGTGAGAACTCGAAAGGTGACATCTGACATGGCTCAATCGTTCCTTGGCCAGAAACGTCTACGCAAATACTACGGCAAAATCCGCGAAGTGCTGGAAATGCCGAACCTCATCGAGGTTCAGAAATCTTCTTATGATCTGTTCCTGCGCTCCGGCGATGCTCCAGAACCGCTTGACGGCGAAGGCATCAAGGGCGTTTTCCAGTCGGTGTTCCCGATTAAGGATTTCAACGAAACTTCCGTTTTGGAGTTCGTGAAATATTCCTTCGAGAAGCCGAAATATGATGTCGAGGAGTGCATGCAGCGCGACATGACCTACAGCGCGCCGCTGAAGGTCACTCTGCGCCTCATCGTCTTTGATGTCGACGAAGACACCGGCGCCAAGTCGGTGAAGGACATCAAGGAACAGGACGTCTACATGGGCGACATGCCCCTGATGACCCCGAACGGCACCTTTGTGGTCAACGGCACCGAGCGTGTGATCGTGTCCCAGATGCACCGCAGCCCGGGCGTGTTCTTCGACCACGACAAGGGCAAGACGCATTCTTCGGGCAAGCTGCTGTTTGCCTGCCGCATCATCCCGTACCGCGGCTCCTGGCTCGACTTCGAATTCGACGCCAAAGATATCGTCTTTGCCCGGATCGACCGCCGCCGCAAACTGCCGGTGACCACCCTGCTGTATGCCCTGGGACTGGACCAGGAAGGCATCATGGATGCCTATTACAACACCATCCATTTCAAGCTGGAGAAGTCCCGCGGCTGGATTGCCCCGTTCTTCCCCGAGCGCGTGCGTGGCACCCGCCCGACCTACGACCTGGTCGATGCCGCCACCGGCGAGATTATCTGCGAGGCCGGCAAGAAGGTCACTCCGCGCGCCGTCAAGAAGATGATTGACGAAGGCAACATCACCGAGCTGCTGGTGCCCTTCGACCACATCGTCGGCAAATATGTCGCCAAGGACATCATCAACGAAGACAACGGCGCGATCTATGTCGAGGCCGGTGATGAGCTGACCCTGGAGTACGACAAGGACGGCGAGCTGATCGGCGGCTCTCTGAAAGAGCTGCTGGATGCCGGCATAACCGACATTCCGGTGCTGGATATCGACAACGTCAACGTCGGCCCCTATATGCGCAACACCATGGCGGCGGACAAGAACATGGGCCGCGAAAGCGCGCTGATGGACATCTACCGCGTGATGCGCCCGGGCGAGCCGCCCACCGTTGAAGCCGCTTCGGCGCTGTTCGACACCCTGTTCTTCGATTCCGAGCGTTATGATCTCTCGGCCGTTGGCCGCGTGAAGATGAACATGCGCCTGGCACTCGACGCCGAAGACACCCAGCGCACCCTGCGCAAGGAAGACATCGTCGCCTGTATCAAGGCGCTGGTCGACCTGCGCGACGGCCGCGGCGACATCGACGACATCGACCACCTGGGCAACCGGCGTGTGCGTTCTGTCGGCGAACTGATGGAAAATCAGTACCGCGTCGGTCTCCTTCGCATGGAGCGCGCGATCAAGGAGCGCATGTCCTCGGTCGAGATCGACACGGTGATGCCGCAGGACCTGATCAACGCCAAGCCCGCCGCGGCAGCTGTGCGTGAATTCTTCGGCTCCTCGCAGCTCAGCCAGTTCATGGACCAGACCAACCCGCTGTCCGAAGTGACGCACAAGCGCCGCCTCTCGGCGCTTGGCCCCGGCGGTCTGACCCGCGAGCGCGCCGGCTTCGAGGTGCGCGACGTGCACCCGACCCACTATGGCCGGATGTGCCCGATTGAAACGCCGGAAGGCCCGAACATCGGCCTGATCAACTCGCTGGCGACCTTCGCGCGCGTCAACAAATACGGCTTCATCGAGACGCCCTACCGCGTGGTGAACAACGGACAAGTGACCGACGAGGTCCACTACATGTCCGCCACCGAGGAAATGCGCCACACCGTGGCACAGGCGAACGCGTCTCTCGACGAGAACGGCAAGTTCGTGAACGACCTGGTGTCGACCCGCCAGTCGGGCGACTACACGCTGGCGCCGAACGAAAGCGTCGATCTGATTGACGTTTCGCCCAAGCAGCTGGTCTCGGTTGCGGCCTCGCTGATCCCGTTCCTGGAAAACGACGACGCCAACCGCGCTTTGATGGGCTCGAACATGCAGCGTCAGGCGGTTCCTCTGCTGCGCGCCGAGGCGCCGCTGGTCGGCACCGGCATCGAGGAAAAGGTCGCAATCGACTCCGGCGCGGCGATCCAGGCCAAGCGTGCGGGCATCATCGACCAGGTCGATGCGCAGCGGATCGTGATCCGGGCCACCGAGGATCTGGAGCTGGGCGACGCGGGTGTGGACATCTACCGCATGCGCAAGTTCCAGCGCTCGAACCAGAACACCTGCATCAACCAGCGTCCGCTGGTGAAGGTGGGCGACACCGTGACCAAGGGCGAAGTCATCGCCGACGGTCCGTCGACCGATATCGGCGAGCTGGCTCTGGGCAAGAACGTGGTCGTCGCGTTTATGCCGTGGAACGGCTACAACTACGAAGACTCGATCCTGATCTCCGAGCGTATCGCGCGCGACGACGTGTTCACCTCGGTGCACATCGAGGAATTCGAGGTCGCCGCCCGTGACACCAAGCTGGGCCCGGAAGAAATCACCCGCGACATCCCCAACGTCGGCGAGGAAGCCCTGCGCAACCTCGACGAGGCGGGCATCGTCTACATCGGTGCCGATGTGGAGCCGGGCGACATTCTGGTCGGCAAGATCACTCCGAAGGGCGAAAGCCCGATGACCCCGGAAGAGAAGCTCCTGCGCGCCATCTTCGGCGAGAAGGCTTCGGACGTGCGCGACACGAGCTTGCGCGTGAAGCCGGGCGACTACGGCACCGTCGTGGAAGTGCGTGTCTTCAACCGCCATGGGGTGGAAAAAGACGAGCGCGCGCTGCAGATCGAGCGTGAGGAAGTCGAGCGTCTGGCCCGTGACCGGGACGACGAGCTGGCGATCCTGGACCGCAACATCTATGCGCGTCTGCGCGGCATGATCCTGGGCAAAGTGGCTGTCAAAGGCCCGAAAGGCGTCCGTGCCGGCACCGAAATCACCGAAGAGCTGCTGGACACGCTGTCCCGCGGCCAGTGGTGGATGCTGGCGCTGGAAGACGAGCAGGACGCGCAGGTGGTCGAGGCCCTGAACGAGCAGTACGAAGTGCAGAAGCGCGCTTTGGATGCCCGTTTCGAGGACAAGGTCGAGAAGGTCCGCCGCGGCGACGACCTGCCGCCGGGTGTGATGAAGATGGTCAAGGTCTTCATCGCGGTGAAGCGCAAGCTGCAGCCGGGCGACAAGATGGCCGGCCGTCACGGCAACAAGGGTGTGATCTCGAAAGTGGTGCCGATGGAGGACATGCCGTTCCTCGCCGATGGCACTCCGGTCGACTTCTGCCTCAACCCGCTCGGTGTTCCGTCGCGTATGAACGTCGGTCAGATCCTCGAAACCCACATGGGCTGGGCCGCGCGCGGCCTTGGCATCAAGGTGGACGAGGCGCTGCAGGAATACCGCCGCTCGGGCGACCTGACCCCGGTGCGCGAAGCGATGCATCACGCCTATGGCGATGATGTCTACGACGAAGGCATCGCCGGCATGTCCGAGGATGCGCTGATTGACGCCGCAGGCAACGTCACCCGCGGTGTGCCGATCGCCACCCCGGTCTTCGACGGCGCCAAGGAAGACGACGTGAACGACGCGCTGGTGCGGGCGGGCTTTGATCAGTCGGGCCAGTCGATCCTGTTCGATGGCCGCACCGGCGAGCAGTTCGCGCGTCCCGTCACCGTCGGCATCAAGTACCTGCTGAAGCTGCACCACCTGGTGGACGACAAGATCCACGCGCGTTCGACCGGCCCCTACTCGCTGGTCACCCAGCAGCCGCTGGGCGGCAAGGCGCAGTTCGGCGGCCAGCGTTTCGGGGAGATGGAGGTCTGGGCTCTGGAAGCTTACGGCGCCGCCTACACCCTGCAGGAGATGCTCACCGTCAAGTCGGATGACGTCGCGGGCCGGACCAAGGTCTATGAATCGATCGTCAAGGGCGAGGACAATTTCGAGGCGGGCGTTCCCGAGAGCTTCAATGTTCTTGTGAAGGAAGTCCGCGGCCTCGGCCTGAATATGGAACTCCTGGATGCGGAGGGCGAGGAATAAGGGGCACAAGATTTTTCGAAAAATCTTGGCAAGCTTCTTGCAAGAAGCTTGCCGCCCCTCCCGGCCTTTCCGCACGAATTTGAGGACATCAAAATGAACCAGGAAATCACCAACAACCCGTTCAACCCGCTGACGCCGCCCAAGGTCTTTGACGAAATCAAAGTCTCGCTGGCGTCGCCGGAACGGATCCTGTCTTGGTCTTATGGCGAGATCAAGAAGCCCGAGACCATCAACTACCGGACCTTCAAACCCGAGCGCGACGGCCTG
The DNA here is from genome assembly GCF_048820915.1 of Cribrihabitans pelagius. NCBI lineage: Bacteria > Pseudomonadati > Pseudomonadota > Alphaproteobacteria > Rhodobacterales > Paracoccaceae > Cribrihabitans > Cribrihabitans pelagius. The sequence continues at coordinate 139,595 of NZ_JBMERR010000007.1, forward strand.
TTCTGCGCCCGGATCTTTGGCCCGATCAAGGACTACGAGTGCCTCTGCGGCAAATATAAGCGGATGAAGTACCGCGGCGTCGTCTGCGAGAAATGCGGCGTCGAGGTTACCTTGCAGAAAGTGCGCCGCGAGCGCATGGGCCACATCGAGCTGGCGGCGCCCGTTGCGCATATCTGGTTCCTGAAGTCGCTGCCTTCGCGCATCGGCCTGATGCTGGACATGACGCTGCGCGATCTGGAGCGCGTGCTGTACTTCGAAAACTATGTTGTCATCGAGCCGGGTCTGACCGACCTGCAATACGGCCAGATGATGACCGAAGAAGAGTTCATGGACGCCCAGGACGCCTATGGCATGGACGCCTTCACCGCCAACATCGGCGCTGAAGCGATCCGCGAAATGCTGGCGGCGATCGACCTTGAGGCAGAAGCCGAGCACCTGCGCGCCGAACTGGCCGAGGCCACCGGCGAGCTGAAGCCCAAGAAGATCATCAAGCGTCTGAAGGTGGTGGAGAGTTTCCTCGAGTCGGGCAACCGGCCCGAGTGGATGATCATGACCGTCATTCCGGTCATCCCGCCGGAACTTCGTCCGCTGGTGCCGCTGGACGGCGGCCGCTTTGCGACCTCGGACCTGAACGACCTCTACCGCCGGGTGATCAACCGGAACAACCGCCTGAAGCGGCTGATCGAGCTGCGTGCGCCCGACATCATCGTGCGTAACGAAAAGCGGATGCTGCAGGAATCGGTGGACGCGCTGTTCGACAACGGCCGCCGCGGCCGCGTCATCACCGGCGCCAACAAGCGTCCGCTGAAGTCGCTGTCCGACATGCTGAAAGGCAAGCAGGGCCGCTTCCGTCAGAACCTTCTGGGTAAGCGCGTCGACTTCTCCGGCCGTTCGGTCATTGTGACCGGCCCGGAACTGAAGCTGCACCAGTGCGGCCTGCCCAAGAAAATGGCGCTCGAACTTTTCAAGCCGTTCATCTACTCGCGGCTGGAGGCCAAGGGCCTCAGCTCAACCGTGAAGCAGGCGAAGAAGCTGGTCGAGAAAGAGCGCCCCGAGGTCTGGGATATCCTCGACGAGGTGATCCGCGAGCACCCGGTGATGCTGAACCGCGCACCGACGCTGCACCGTCTTGGCATCCAGGCGTTCGAACCCACGCTGATCGAAGGCAAGGCCATCCAGCTGCACCCGCTGGTCTGCTCGGCGTTCAACGCGGACTTTGACGGCGACCAGATGGCCGTGCACGTGCCGCTGAGCCTTGAGGCCCAGCTGGAAGCGCGCGTCCTGATGATGTCGACCAACAACGTTCTGTCGCCCGCCAACGGCGCGCCGATCATCGTTCCGTCGCAGGATATGATCCTGGGTCTCTACTATGTGACCCTGGAACGCGAAGGCATGCCGGGCGAAGGCAAGATCTTCGGCACCATCGACGAGGTTCAGCACGCGCTGGACGCGGGCGAGGTGCACCTGCACACCAAGATCACCGCGCGGATCTCGCAGATCGACGAGGAAGGCAACGAGGTGCTGAAGCGCTTCGAGACCACGCCGGGCCGTGTCCGTCTGGGCGCGCTCCTGCCGAAGAACGCCAAGGCGCCCTTTGAACTGGTCAACCGCCTCTTGCGCAAGAAAGAGGTGCAGCAGGTCATCGACACCGTCTACCGCTACTGCGGCCAGAAGGAATCGGTGATCTTCTGCGACCAGATCATGACCATGGGTTTCCGCGAAGCGTTCAAGGCCGGCATCTCCTTCGGCAAGGACGACATGGTGATCCCGGATACCAAGTGGACCATCGTCGACGACACCCGCGAGCAGGTGAAGGACTTCGAGCAGCAGTACATGGACGGCCTGATTACCCAGGGCGAAAAGTACAACAAAGTTGTCGATGCCTGGTCGAAGTGCAACGACCGTGTCACCGAAGCCATGATGAAGACCATCTCGGCCGACCGCCGGGACGAGAAAGGCGCCGTGATGGAGCCGAACTCGGTCTACATGATGGCCCACTCCGGTGCGCGGGGCTCGGTCACGCAGATGAAGCAGCTGGGCGGGATGCGCGGCCTGATGGCGAAGCCGAACGGCGACATCATCGAGACCCCGATCATCTCGAACTTTAAGGAAGGCCTGACCGTTCTCGAGTACTTCAACTCGACCCACGGTGCCCGTAAGGGTCTGTCGGATACCGCGCTAAAGACGGCTAACTCGGGTTACCTGACCCGCCGTCTGGTGGACGTGGCGCAGGACTGCATTGTGCGGGAAAACGACTGCGGCACCGAGCGTGCGATCACCGCTGAAGCGGCGGTCAACGATGGTGAGGTCGTGGCAACCCTGGGCGAGCGTATCCTGGGCCGTGTTGCAGCTGACGACATCCTGCGCCCGGGCACCGAAGAGGTTCTGGTTGCGGCCGGCCAGCTGATCGACGAGCGGATGGCAGATGCGGTTGAGGAAGCGGGCGTGCCAAGCACCCGTATCCGCTCGCCGCTGACCTGCGAGTCCGAAGAGGGCGTCTGCGCCATGTGCTATGGCCGTGACCTGGCGCGCGGCACCAAGGTGAACACCGGCGAAGCTGTCGGCATCATCGCGGCGCAGTCGATCGGGGAACCGGGCACCCAGCTGACCATGCGGACCTTCCACATCGGCGGCGTTGCCCAGGGCGGCCAGCAGTCGTTCCAGGAAGCCAGCCAGGAAGGCAAGATCGTCTTCGAAATGCCGCAGACCCTGGAGAACGCCAATGGCGAGACCCTGGTTGTCGGCCGTAACATGAAGCTGATCATCCAGGACGAGCACGGCGAAGAGCGGTCCAGCCACAAGCTGGGCTACGGCTCCAAGCTGTTCGTCAAGGAAGGCGACACGGTCAAGCGCGGCGACAAGCTGTTCGAGTGGGACCCCTACACCCTGCCGATCATCGCCGAGAAGCCGGGTACCGCGAAGTATGTCGACCTGGTCTCGGGCCTCGCCGTGCGCGAGGAAACCGACGATGCAACCGGCATGACCCAGAAGATCGTGATCGACTGGCGCGCGGCTCCGAAGGGCTCCGACCTTAAGCCGGAGATCATCCTGGTCGATGCCGATGGCGAGCCGGTCCGCAACGACCTTGGCAACCCGTTGACCTACCCGATGTCGGTGGACGCGATCCTGTCGGCCGAAGACGGTCAGCAGATCATGGCCGGTGACGTCGTCGCGCGGATCCCGCGTGAAGGCGCCAAGACCAAGGACATCACCGGTGGTCTGCCGCGGGTTGCGGAACTGTTCGAGGCGCGGCGTCCCAAGGACCACGCGATCATCGCCGAAATCGATGGTTACGTGCGCTTTGGGCGCGACTACAAGAACAAGCGCCGCATCTCGATCGAGCCGTCCGACGACTCGATGGAGCCCGTCGAATACATGGTGCCCAAGGGCAAGCACATCCCGGTGCAGGAAGGCGACTTCGTGCAGAAGGGTGACTACATCATGGACGGCAACCCGGCGCCGCATGACATCCTCGCCATCATGGGTGTCGAAGCGCTGGCCAACTACATGATCGACGAGGTCCAGGACGTCTACCGGCTGCAGGGCGTGAAGATCAACGACAAGCACATCGAGGTGATCGTCCGCCAGATGCTGCAGAAGTGGGAGATCTCCGACTCCGGCGAGACCACGCTGCTGAAAGGCGAGCACGTGGACAAGCAGGAGTTCGACGCCGCCAACGAGAAGGCGCTGTCGCGTGGCAAACGTCCTGCCCAGGGCGAGCCGATCCTGCTCGGCATCACCAAGGCGTCGCTGCAGACCCGCTCCTTCATCTCGGCGGCCTCCTTCCAGGAGACCACCCGGGTGCTTACCGAAGCCTCGGTGCAGGGCAAGAAGGACAAGCTCGTCGGCCTCAAGGAGAACGTCATCGTCGGCCGCCTGATCCCGGCGGGCACCGGTGGCGCCACCCAGAGGGTGCGCCAGATTGCCCAGGGCCGCGACAACGTGGTGCTGGAAGCCCGCCGCGAGGAAGCCGAAGCCGCCGCTGCCCTGGCTGCGCCGGTGATGGAAGAGGATACTCCGGGCGACGATTTCGACATTCTGGTCGAAACCCCGGAAAGCCGCGAGTAATCCGCCCGCTCTGAGACAAACCGAAAGCCCCCGCATGGAGACATGCGGGGGCTTTTTCGTTCCAGGTGTCTGCAGACCGTGCCGGGCCGACAAGAAGATCAATCTGCCAAAACCCGGTCCCAAGTCTTCCCCGGCGCGGGACAATGATGCCAGGCCGCCGCGCATCGCCGGTGCGCGGCCACGCGGCGGCGATTTGGTGCGGTTGGGCGCTCCTTCGAGAAGGCAGCGCAGGTTTGGCCGGAATAAGCTGCCAATTCCGAGCCTTCGGATCGCCCCTGCGCGCACCGGCGGGGCGAGGCTTGTATCTCGGGGAGGGGGAAGGCGTTTGAGGCGGTTGCGTCATGACCGCCTCGATCGGCCGTTCTTTCGTGAGGGGAAACCCGTCAGCACGACAAATGGACACCCCCTTTTCTTTTACGCGCCCGAGGCTATTCCTTGTGGCCGGGCGGGTCTCCGGGGAGCACGGGATGAGGGTGAATTTGCGGATGATCGGTTTGGTGCGCTTTTCCGTGCTTAGTCCGAGCTATTATTCCGAGCGCTTCGCAAGCCTGGAGGACACCGCCGCACATCTGTTTGCGCCCGGACGCATGGAGCTGCGCTTCCGGCTGTTCGAGCAGCTCTGCCTGCGCTCGCTTGTGCGGCAAAGCGACCGGCGCTTCCGCCTGGTGGTGCTGACGGCCAGGGACCTGCCGCAGCCCTATATGCAGCGCTTGCAGGCGCTGATTGCACCGATGCCCAACGCGAGTTTGCGCGCGGTGCCGCCCGCGGCGCATCACCGGCAGCTGAAGGAGGCCTATGACACGGTGCCGGTGCGCCGGGCGACGCACCGTATCCTGTTCCGGCTGGACGACGACGACGCGGTGGATCGGCACTTCGTGCGGCGCACCAAGGCGCTGGCCCGGGGTTTGATCCCGGTGCAGGGGGCAGAGACACCTTTCATCATCGCCCACAACCGCGGCTTCTATCTGGAGCGGCAGGCGAAGCGCGCAGCACTCATCGACACCTGCGAACGCGCGCCCTTGTCTGCCGGGGCCGCGCTGGTGGCGCCGGCCGGGCATGGCGGCACGCCCTATGCGGTGAACCACCGCCGCTTTGCCCAGCATTACAACACCTTCAGCGACATCTCGGTGCCTGCCTTCCTGCGCACGATCCATGGCGACAACAAGTCCACCCCGGCCAAGAACGGCATCTCCGGCGCTTGGAGCGCGGCGCGCCGGGCCACCGCCTTGCGGCGCCATTTCGGGCTGGAGCTTGAGGAATTGGAGGTGCTGCTGCCATGAGCGGGAACCAGGCGGGGGCCCTCTTGATGATGGTCAGCATGGCGGCCTTCACCTTCAACGACACGCTGGTGAAACTTGCCGGAGAAGAATTGCCGCTGCCGCAGATCCTGGTGGTGCGCGGGCTGGCGGCGAGCCTGCTGATCTTAGTGCTGGCGCGCGTGCTGGGCAGTCTGCGGCTGCGCCTCCCCGCGGCGTCCTGGGTGCTGGTAGGGCTGCGCTGCCTGGCCGAGGCAGGCGCGACCTACCTTTTCCTGACCGCGCTGATGCGGATGCCGCTGGCCAATGTGACGGCGATGCTGCAGGGGCTGCCGCTGACGGTGACGCTGGGGGCTGCGCTGGTCTTCCGCGAGCCGGTGGGCTGGCGCCGGGCGGCGGCGATTGCGGCGGGATTTCTGGGCATGCTGCTGATCGTGCGCCCCGGTCCCGAGGGCTTTGGCGACGGTGCGCTTTATGCCATAGGCGCGGTGGCTTGCGTCACTGTGCGCGACCTCACCACACGGCGGATGCCGCCGAATGTGCCCTCGATGACGGTGACGCTGATGGCGGCGCTGACGGTGACGGTCTTTGGCCTTTTGCTGTCTGTTGGAACCGAGTGGCAGCCGATGGACCGGCACAGTTTCGGCCTGCTGATGGGGGCCGCGCTGTTCATCTTTGCGGGCTACCTCTGCTCGGTGATGACGATGCGGGCGGGCGAGGTCGCGGTGGTGGCGCCGTTCCGCTACAGCGGGCTGTTATGGGCGCTGCTTCTGGGCTGGGCGGTGTTTGGCGACTGGCCCGATGCCCTGACGCTCCTGGGCGCGGCCATCGTGGTGGCGGCGGGCGGCTTCACCTTCTACCGCGAGCGCCGCCAGACCCGGGCCAGCCGGGCCTGAGCAGGGAAGAGGGAGGATCAGATTGTCGCGAAAGCCCGCCGCACGGCATCCGCACGCAAGTCGAAACGCGCTTCGAACTCGCCTTCCTCTTCCGGGGTGAGCGGCTCCGGCCGGGCGCCGCCCGCGGGCTTTGGCGGTGAGTCGTTGAAGGTGTTCTGGGTGCGCACGAACATTGGCGCATCGGAGAAGGTGACGGTCGGCATGAACTGCGGAATCTTCTCATGCGCGAAGTTCATGATGGTGAGCGGGCAGCCGCCCCGCACGTGCATCCCCAGCGCCGCGGTGTAATAGGGCCGGAAGATCGGCATCGCAGAGATGCCCGCAGGACCCAGTTCCGCCAGGTAGCCGCGGTTGAAATCGAAGGCGACGGAATTGTGCCGCCCCAGCAGCCCTTCGCAATCCCGCGCCGCCTGCCGCAGCCGTTCGACAAAATCCACCGAGATTGCGTCGTCGTCGTCATGGCGGAACTGCAGGCAGGGCGCGGCGGGATTGCGGCGGGCGGCGTTCAGGATCTGTTTCATCACCGGCCGGTGCTGCCCCGGCGGCTCGGCCTGGATGCGGACTTGCGGCATATCCGCGGTGAGCCCGTAGAGCCGGTCGCGGTGCCCCGCGGGCAGGCTGTCGCCAATTACCACGATCAGCTCGAAATCCGGATCGGTCTGCGCGCGCAGGCTCGGCAGGGCGACGGTCTCGAACAGGCGGAAACGCTCCTCCAGCCGGGCGGCGCCATAGAGGTAGGCGGTGCGCTCCTCGACGGTGGAGTGCCGGATCTGGAAGCCGCCGACGGCCGGGTAGGAAAACCGGCACAGACCAATGACCTGCATTCTGAAATACCTCTTGCGCGACAGCGCCAGGGGGACTATGCACGGCCGCCCGCGGCGCAGCAAGCGCGCCGCGCCGCGCCCGGGGGCAGGGCAGGGGCCGGCTGCGGTTGACAAGCCCCGCGACTCCCCATATACGCGCGCCTATCCGGCACCCGGGACAGCTCCCGCAAGCCGAATTCAAAATGTAGTGGATCAAGTTCCGGGCAATTTTATCCCCCGGAGCCTCTGTAAACTCACCGCGTCGTCTCACCTCGGAACGGGAGCGATTGCGGTTTTTGCGCATGTGGACGCATATGTGCAGCGATATCACCCGCACGCGCCGGCGTGCATGACACGAAGTGTTGCAAAACGGGGAAAAAACCGGAATGCCCACGATCCAGCAGCTGATCCGCAAGCCGCGGCAGCCGAAAGTTAAACGCTCGAAATCCATGCACCTGGAGCAGTGCCCGCAAAAACGCGGCGTCTGCACCCGTGTGTATACCACCACTCCGAAGAAACCGAACTCCGCTATGCGGAAAGTGGCCAAGGTCCGCCTGACCAACGGTTACGAGGTGATCTCCTACATCCCCGGTGAAAGCCACAACCTTCAGGAGCACTCCGTGGTCCTGATCCGCGGCGGCCGGGTAAAAGACCTTCCGGGTGTGCGTTATCACATCCTGCGCGGTGTTCTGGATACCCAGGGCGTCAAAGACCGTAAGCAGCGCCGTTCGAAGTATGGCGCGAAGCGTCCCAAGTAAGAAGGAGAGGCTGAGATGTCCCGTCGTCACGCCGCAGAAAAACGCGAAGTCCTGCCCGACGCCAAGTTCGGCGACCGCGTTCTGACCAAATTTATGAACAACCTGATGATCGACGGCAAGAAGTCGGTCGCAGAGCGTATCGTCTACAACGCCTTTGACCGCGTTGAAGCCAAGATCAAGCGCGCACCTGTCGAAGTGTTCCACGAAGCGCTCGACAACGTGAAGCCCTCGGTCGAAGTGCGCTCCCGCCGTGTGGGCGGTGCCACCTACCAGGTGCCGGTTGAAGTCCGCCCCGAGCGCCGTGAAGCGCTGGCGATCCGCTGGCTGATCACCGCCGCGCGCAACCGCAACGAAAACACCATGGAAGAACGCCTCGCCGGCGAGCTGCTGGACGCTGTGCAGTCCCGCGGCACCGCGGTCAAGAAGCGCGAAGACACCCACAAGATGGCCGAGGCGAACAAAGCCTTCAGCCATTACCGCTGGTAAGCTAGAGGACCTAGACCTATGGCACGCGACTATCCGCTCGAACGTTACCGCAACTTCGGTATCATGGCGCATATCGATGCAGGCAAGACCACCTGCTCGGAGCGTATCCTGTTTTACACCGGCAAATCCCACAACATCGGTGAGGTGCACGACGGTGCAGCCACCATGGACTGGATGGAGCAGGAGCAGGAACGCGGCATCACCATCACCTCGGCTGCGACCACCACCTTCTGGGAACGCACCGAAGACGGCCAGACGCCCGATTCCGAAAAGCACCGCCTGAACATCATCGACACCCCCGGCCACGTCGACTTCACCATCGAAGTCGAACGCTCGCTGGCGGTCCTCGACGGTGCTGTTTGCGTGCTCGACGCCAACGCCGGTGTTGAACCGCAGACCGAAACCGTGTGGCGTCAGGCTGACCGCTACAAGGTTCCGCGCATGGTGTTCGTCAACAAGATGGACAAGATCGGCGCTGATTTCTTCAACTGCGTCAACATGATCGAAGACCGCACCGGCGCGCGCGCCGTGCCCGTCGGTATCCCGATCGGCGCAGAGAACGAGCTGGAAGGCTTGATCGATCTGGTCAACATGGAAGAATGGCTGTGGCAGGGTGAAGACCTTGGCGCTTCGTGGATCAAGGCTCCGATCCGCGACAGCCTGAAAGACATGGCCGAAGAATGGCGCGGCAAGATGATCGAGGCGGCCGTCGAAATGGACGACGACGCCATGGAAGCCTACCTGGAAGGCGAAGAACCCGACGTGCCGACCCTGCGCAAACTGCTGCGCAAGGGCACGCTGGACCTGGCCTTTGTGCCGGTTCTGGGCGGTTCCGCGTTCAAGAACAAAGGCGTGCAGCCGCTGCTGAACGCCGTGATCGACTATCTGCCCAGCCCGCTGGACGTTGTCGATTACATGGGCTTCAAACCCGGTGACGAAACCGAAACCCGTAACATTGCCCGCCGTGCGGACGATGGCATGGCGTTCTCGGGCCTGGCGTTCAAGATCATGAACGACCCCTTCGTCGGCTCGCTGACCTTTACCCGGATCTACTCCGGTGTCCTGAACAAGGGCGATACGCTCCTGAACTCGACCAAAGGCAAGAAAGAGCGCGTTGGCCGGATGATGATGATGCACTCGAACAACCGTGAGGAAATCACGGAAGCGTTCGCGGGCGACATCATCGCGCTGGCAGGTTTGAAAGACACCACCACCGGTGACACGCTCTGCGCCGTCAACGACCCGGTTGTGCTGGAAACCATGACCTTCCCCGATCCGGTGATCGAGATCGCGGTCGAGCCGAAGACCAAAGCCGACCAGGAGAAGATGTCCCAGGGTCTGGCCCGTCTGGCCGCCGAAGACCCGTCCTTCCGCGTCGAGACCGACATCGAGAGCGGTCAGACCATCATGAAGGGCATGGGCGAACTTCACCTGGACATCCTGGTGGACCGTCTGAAGCGCGAATTCAAGGTTGAGGCCAACATCGGTGCGCCGCAGGTGGCCTACCGTGAGACCATCGGCCACGAAGTCGAGCATTCCTACACCCACAAGAAGCAGTCGGGTGGTTCGGGCCAGTTCGCCGAAGTGAAGCTGATCATCTCGCCGACAGAGCCGGGCGAAGGTTATTCCTTCGAATCCCGTATCGTTGGCGGTTCGGTGCCCAAGGAATACATTCCGGGCGTCGAAAAGGGCATCAACTCGGTGATGGATTCGGGCCCGCTGGCTGGCTTCCCGGTGATCGACTTCAAGGTTGCCCTGATCGACGGCAAGTTCCACGACGTGGACTCCTCGGTTCTGGCGTTTGAAATCGCATCCCGCATGTGTATGCGTGAAGGCATGCGCAAGGCTGGCGCCAAGCTGCTCGAGCCGATCATGAAAGTCGAAGTGATCACCCCGGAAGAATACACCGGCGGTATCATTGGCGACCTGACCTCGCGCCGGGGCCAGGTGTCCGGCCAGGAGAACCGCGGCAACGCAATTGCGATCGACGCCTTCGTGCCGCTTGCCAACATGTTCGGCTACATCAACACCCTGCGTTCGATGAGCTCGGGCCGCGCCCAGTTCACCATGCAGTTCGATCACTACGATCCGGTGCCGCAGAACATCTCGGAAGAGATCCAGGCGAAATACGCCTGAGCATAACGACAAGGAAGGGTTCGCGGCACGCGTGAGCCCTTCTCCGCAACAAAAGGAGGCCATAATGGCTAAGGAAAAGTTTGAGCGTAACAAACCGCACGTCAACATCGGCACCATCGGCCACGTTGACCACGGCAAGACCACGCTGACCGCGGCGATCACCAAATATTTCGGTGACTTCAAAGCCTACGACCAGATCGACGGCGCGCCGGAAGAGAAAGCCCGCGGCATCACCATCTCGACCGCGCACGTCGAGTATGAGACCGAGAACCGCCACTATGCGCACGTCGACTGCCCCGGCCACGCTGACTATGTGAAGAACATGATCACCGGTGCGGCGCAGATGGACGGCGCGATCCTGGTGGTGAACGCAGCCGACGGCCCGATGCCGCAGACCCGCGAGCACATCCTGCTGGGCCGCCAGGTCGGCATCCCGAAGATGGTCGTCTTCATGAACAAGGTGGACCAGGTCGACGACGAAGAGCTGCTGGAGCTCGTCGAGATGGAAATCCGCGAACTGCTGTCCTCCTACGACTACCCGGGCGACGATATCCCGATCATCGCGGGTTCGGCTCTGGCGGCGATGGAAGGCAACAAGCCCGAAATCGGCGAAGAGAAGATCAAGGAGCTGATGGCGGCTGTCGACGACTACATCGACACCCCCGAGCGCGCTGTCGACCAGCCGTTCCTGATGCCGATCGAAGACGTGTTCTCGATCTCCGGCCGCGGCACCGTTGTGACCGGCCGTGTCGAGCGCGGCGTGATCAACGTTGGCGACGAGATCGAAATCGTCGGCATCAACGACACCAAGAAAACCACCTGCACCGGCGTGGAAATGTTCCGCAAGCTGCTGGACCGCGGTGAGGCGGGCGACAACATCGGCGCGCTGCTGCGCGGTGTCGACCGTGATGGCGTTGAGCGCGGCCAGGTGCTCTGCAAGCCGGGCTCGGTGACCCCGCACACCAAGTTCGAAGCCGAGGCCTATATCCTCACCAAGGAAGAAGGCGGCCGCCACACGCCGTTCTTTGCGAACTACCGTCCGCAGTTCTACTTCCGCACCACCGACGTGACCGGCACCGTGACCCTGCCGGAAGGCACCGAGATGGTGATGCCGGGCGACAACCTGAAGTTCGACGTTGAACTGATCGCGCCGATCGCGATGGAGCAGGGCCTGCGCTTCGCCATCCGCGAAGGCGGCCGCACCGTCGGCGCCGGCGTGGTGTCGAAGATCACCGAGTGATCGTAGATCCCGAGACGCGCCTGGTTGGTGTGTCGAAGATCACCGGGTAATCGGAACTTCCGATACCTGGATGGAAGGGCCGCTCAACCGAGCGGCCCTTTTTCATCGCAGCAACCGGAAACCGGCACGGATTCCGGCCCGGAAAAACCGATTATTCCGGGCCGTTTTCCCTGAAGGCAAACAACAGGCTTCCGTGATGTTGTGGGAGCGCATCCAGTTTTATCATGGGCTGTGCCACTGGAGGGAAGGAGACTGCCCGCCGGGTCGTGGCTATTTGCGATTGCTTGCCTCGCACTGTCCTGATTAATTGCCACAGGAGAACCGGGAGGACGGGGCATTGCGCAAACCGGGAAGTGTGAAATCTTTGGAAACACTGGGCCGGGAACGGCTGTCGCGTCATTTCTTCATGCGGGACTTTCTCTACAGCGAGATCGGAAATTTCTTCAGGATTCGGAATATACCGGATGATCCCGAATTAGCTCTCCGCGTGGGCCGCAGGCTGGCTGCTGAGCTGCTCGAGCCTCTCGTTGAAACCTTCGGCCCGATTGCTGTTCGGTCGGCCTACCGATCGCCTGAAGTTAACGGGTACGGGGCTGAGCAAGGGCTGGGCTGTGCATCCAACAAGTCCAACCGGGCGTCACATATTTGGGACCAAAGGGATGACGGCGGGAACTGCGGCGCTTGCGTCAGTATCGTCGTCCCCTGGTTTGCGGATCAGTATGAGCAAGGGCGCGATTATCTTGATCTGGCTTGGTGGCTCTACGACCACCTCAACTTTCACCGCATTCGCTTCTTTCCGAAGCGCGCAGCGTTCAATCTCACGTGGAGAGAGAACCCGGAGAGAAGCGTTTACTCCTGGATCGGCCCGACACGGGCTATCCTCAAGGCCGGAGCAGTGCCGCCGCCTGAAGATGAGCGCCAGCCGCGCTATCGGGACTTCCCGGCTTTCCGCGCGATTACCTATCCGCCGCTGCCGGAGCGTTTTGCGGAACAGCGTTGAAGAGCCCCTTGCCCGTCAGCTCAAACCCGCGTATAGGGCGCGAGTTCGCCACGTGCGAATGGAGGCGGGATGATTCCCGCCTTTTGGGTTCGATGAGGGGTTGCGGTGAGCGCGGGCCCTCCTCTCAACCCCAACGCCTGGATAAAAAGGCATATCTATGCAAAGCCAAAACATCCGTATCCGGCTGAAGGCATTTGACTACCGCGTACTGGATTCCAGCACGCAGGAGATCGTCAACACTGCCAAGCGGACCGGCGCGCAGGTGCGCGGGCCCATCCCGCTGCCGAACAAGATCGAGAAGTTCACCGTTCTGCGCGGCCCGCACGTCGACAAGAAATCCCGCGACCAGTTCGAGATCCGCACCCACAAGCGGCTCCTGGACATCGTTGATCCGACCCCGCAGACCGTGGACGCGCTGATGAAGCTCGACCTCGCGGCCGGCGTGGACGTCGAAATCAAGCTGCAGTCATAAGATCGGAGGGTAGTTGAACATGCGCTCTGGTATTATCGCAAAGAAAGTCGGCATGACCCGGCTGTTCCTGGAAGACGGCAAGCAGATCCCGGTGACCGTGCTGTCGCTGGACGGGCTGCAGGTTGTTGCGCAGCGCACCGCGGACAAGGACGGCTACACCGCCGTTCAGCTCGGTGCAGGCGCCGCAAAGGCCAAACGCACCTCGCAAGCCATGCGCGGCCACTTCGCCGCTGCCAAGGTCGAGCCCAAGCGGAAGCTCGCGGAATTCCGCGTCTCCGAAGACGGCCTGATCGACGTCGGCTCCGAGATCTCGGCCGAGCACTTCCTGGCAGGCCAGAAAGTGGACGTCACCGGCACCTCGATCGGTAAAGGTTTCGCCGGTGCCATGAAACGGCACAACTTCGGCGGCCTGCGCGCCTCGCACGGCGTGTCGATCAGCCACCGTTCGCACGGCTCCACCGGCCAGTGTCAGGACCCCGGCAAGGTCTTCAAAGGCAAGAAGATGGCCGGCCACATGGGTGCTGCCCGCGTGACCACCCAGAACCTGGAAGTGGTGAAAACCGACGCCGAGCGCGGCCTGGTCTTCATCAAAGGTGCCGTTCCGGGCCCGAAATCCGGCTGGGTCACCGTCAAGGACGCCGTCAAGAAGAAGGCGCCCGAGGGCCTGCCGTTCCCGGCTGCTCTGAAAACTGCTGCTGAGGCACCTGCTGCCGAAGCGCCCGCGGAAGGGGGTGAAGCATGAAACTTGACGTGATCAAACTGGACGGCGGCAAGGCTGGCGACATCGAACTGTCCGAAGACCTGTTCGGCCTGGAGCCGCGTGCGGACATCCTGCACCGGGTGGTCCGCTGGCAGCGCAACAATGCGCAGCAGGGCACCCACAAGGTGAAGACCCGTTCGGAGACGTCCTACTCGACCAAGAAGATCTACCGCCAGAAGGGCACCGGCGGCGCACGCCACGGTGACCGCAACGCGCCGATCTTCCGCAAGGGTGGTATCTACAAGGGTCCCGTCGTCCGTTCGCACGGCCACGAGCTGACCAAGAAGTTCCGCAAGCTGGGCCTGCGCCACGCGCTGTCCGCCAAGGCGAAAGCGGGCGAGCTGGTCATCATCGAGGATGCAGCTGCCGAAGGCAAAACCGCCGCTCTGGCCAAGCAGGTGAAAAACCTGGGCTGGAAACGCGCGCTGATCATCGATGGCTCTTCGGTCAACGAAGACTTCCTGAAAGCGTCGCGCAACATCGAAGGCCTGGATATCCTGCCGACGATGGGTGCAAACGTCTATGACATCCTGAAGCGTGACACCCTGGTGATCACCAAGGCAGGTGTCGAAGCACTGGAGGCTCGTCTGAAATGAGCGCGAAAGCAGAACACTACGACGTGATCCGCAAGCCGATCATCACCGAGAAATCCACCATGGCGTCCGAAAACGGCGCAGTGGTGTTCGAGGTGGCAATCGACTCCAACAAGCCGATGATCAAGGAAGCCGTCGAGGCGCTCTTTGGCGTCAAGGTGAAAGCGGTCAACACCACCGTCACCAAGGGTAAGGTCAAGCGTTTCCGCGGCCAGATGGGCCGCCGGAAAGACGTGAAGAAGGCCTATGTGACCCTGGAAGAAGGCAACACCATCGACGTGTCCACCGGACTCTGAGATTTGCCTTTTTGACAAGATTGAGAGGCCCTCGCGCAAGCGGGGGCCTTTTGTGTTGGGGTAGGGGGCTTGTGGGGCATGGCGGGGTCCTTTGGGTAAGCTGTTTCCCAAGGTATAGCCGCTGCCGGTTGAGAACCGCGAAGCCCTGCGTGCGGTGGATGCGCAACGGGCTGGCTCGCTAGTTTAGGCTGCCCAAGGATTTGAGAAGAGCTATCAACCCCCTGCGACAGGCCGCGCAGCCAGAATGTTTGCTAGACTCAAATGCTTACCTACAGCAAGAATTGGAGGCGCCCGCTCGCGCTTTACACTTATCCTGTCTAATTTATGGAGTGAAAGAGCATACTCCGGGCACCCCTCGGAGGAATAAAGCAGAGGATAATTCTTTGGTGCAAAAATATACCTATGGTGGTCTCTTGGATGATGTTATTCAAAGATTTGACCCTATTGCTGGGGTTTTCGAAGCTGATTTCTTTACTAGGCAGTTGATAAAGTCAGCACTTTTTGGTTATCCGATAATCATCAACGATGGTTATCTTTTCGCAAGCGATGGGTTTGACCAACTTTCCGATGAGAAAAGCCTGTTATGGGGAATGATACGCACCGGATTTGCCCAAGTTATTACAAAGACTGGCGAACTGGATGTGGATGCTTTTGTCGATACTCCAGAAAGAATGTCGGCTAGAGGTATGGCCTCAAACGAAGCCACACTTGCTCGTCCGGACTATGCGGAGCGCAAAGCCGAAATTAAGAGACACTGCGGTTTTTTCGATGAAGGTGGACTCAGAGCGTTCCCGCCATTCCAGATGGACGCCGGTTTTCGAAAGCTATTCGCTAGGTTGAAGGGTAAAAGTATAGAAGACTTAGGTCTCATGGGGTTCTCAGAAAGTAGTTTTTCAGAGATATTTGATCGCATAGTCGAGAACGAGAAATATGCTGAGTTTCCTAGGCAAACTGTTGAGGATACTTTGGAAAAGGCCAAATCCGAGCGGCTGATAGTTTCAGATATGGCTGTGAGGAGTTTGATGTCTATCGCTTGTCAAGCTTACCACTACAATTTTGCAATGTGCCTTTCTCATAGTATGGGGCAAGATGTTGGAGCTGAAACTACAATCGGGAGATCGTTCGAGGATTTGCTAGGCTTTAGTGAGTACTATGAGGTAGACCCACTTCGAGCGGGTTTGACACCCTTGATCGGGATACCTCAGACGTTTCCTCGGGATCGCCTGGACATATTTTTGAATTTTACTGTCAGAGGGACTAGGATTTACAAGAAAAAGTGGGAGTTCCTAAATTTTGTAAAAAGTGCAGTGTCTTTAAATAATAGAGATTCTATTGGGGACTTGGAGAAGGACCTTGAGGATGCCTTTCGCACTTATGCTTCTGCCATAGCAGCGTACATGGCGGAAGAGGGCATAAGTGGAGTTAGCCTCTTAAGTTTTAGAGAGCGTTCGTCTCTGAAAATCGCACATTCTTTGGTTGCCTTTGGTGTTGGTGAGGTTGGTGGAAGAAGCCTTGCAGTATTCAGTTCGTTGGCGCCGACAATAAAAAGTGCGCTCGGAAAAAGAAAGCTATTCAAAAGTGTGGCAGCTTCCGTTGCAAACATTAGCCAGCGCAGTAACAGTGCTTTGATTGAGCGGGCTCTTCGCCCGCAAAGTTTTCGGAGTCCGAATGATGGAAACTTGATCTACTTGGAAGAGTTAACTGCAGCTCACTCATCGGTTGGCTTCAGCAGTGACGCTGCTTTGAAGCATACTGTTGACTTACCCAGATTTGGGGTAAATTGACATGAAAAGTTGAGTTCAAAAAAGTGGCGGCGCGAAGTGAACATTCTTCGTTGCATTGTACTGGACACCCCTCTCCATCACTGCTAAACGCCATCCATCCTGAAGACCCCGGATTCGTTCCGGGGTCGTTACGTTTGTCGGGATGTTCGAACTGGGGACCTTCGGGGCCCTATAACTCAGGCACCTACGGGGGCCTTCAACATAGCCGGGCCAAAGACAACAACCTAAGGCCTGGCACGCTAAACGGAAGACAGAAAGCATGGCACTCAAGTCGTATAAGCCGACGACGCCGGGCCAGCGTGGGCTGGTTCTGATCGACCGTTCGGAGCTTTGGAAAGGGCGTCCGGTCAAATCTCTCACTGAGGGTCTGACCAAATCGGGCGGCCGGAACAACACCGGACGGATTACCTCCCGCCGCCGTGGCGGCGGCGCAAAGCGCCTCTACCGGATCGTTGACTTCAAACGGAACAAATTTGATGTAGCGGCCACCGTTGAGCGGATCGAATACGACCCGAACCGGACCGCATTCATCGCGCTGATCAAATACGAAGATGGCGAGCAGGCCTACATCCTGGCCCCCCAGCGTCTCGCTGTCGGCGACAAGGTTGTGGCGTCGCAGAAAGCCGACATCAAGCCGGGCAACGCAATGCCGTTCTCGGGCATGCCGATCGGTACCATCGTTCACAACATCGAAATGAAGCCCGGCAAAGGCGGCCAGATCGCCCGTGCAGCCGGTACCTACGCTCAGTTCGTTGGCCGTGACGGCGGTTACGCTCAGATCCGCCTCTCGTCGGGCGAACTGCGCTTGGTCCGTCAGGAATGCATGGCCACCGTCGGTGCCGTGTCGAACCCGGACAACTCGAACCAGAACTTCGGTAAAGCCGGCCGTATGCGCCACAAGGGCAAGCGTCCCTCCGTGCGCGGTGTCGTGATGAACCCGATCGACCACCCCCACGGCGGTGGTGAAGGCCGGACCTCCGGTGGCCGCCACCCGGTGACCCCCTGGGGCAAACCGACCAAGGGCAAACGGACCCGCAACAAAAACAAGGCGTCGCAGAAGCTTATCGTCCGCTCGCGCCACGCCAAGAAGAAAGGCCGCTAATCCATGGCACGTTCCGTATGGAAAGGCCCCTTCGTTGATGCTTACGTCCTGAAAAAGGCCGAAGCAGCGCGTGAATCGGGCCGCAATGAAGTGATCAAGATCTGGTCGCGCCGTTCCACCATCCTGCCGCAGTTCGTCGGCCTGACCTTTGGTGTGTACAACGGCCAGAAGCACATTCCTGTCAACGTCTCGGAAGACATGATCGGTCAGAAGTTCGGTGAATACTCGCCGACCCGCACCTATTATGGCCATGCCGCTGACAAAAAAGCGAAGCGGAAGTAAGTCATGGGTAAGGAAAAGAATCCCCGCCGCGTGGCAGACAACGAAGCAATGGCAAAACTGCGCATGCTCCGCACCTCCCCGCAGAAACTGAACCTGGTGGCGCAGATGATCCGCGGCAAGAAGGTCGAGAAGGCGCTGACCGACCTCACCTTCTCCAACAAGCGGATTGCAGCAGACGTGAAGAAATGCCTTCAGTCCGCAATCGCGAATGCCGAGAACAACCACAACCTGGACGTCGATGAACTGATCGTCGCCGAGGCATGGGTTGGCAAGAACCTGACCATGAAGCGCGGCCGTCCGCGGGCTCGTGGCCGGTTCGGGAAAATCCTGAAGCCGTTCGCGGAGATCACCATCAAGGTGCGTCAAGTTGAGGAGCAAGCCTAATGGGTCAGAAAGTAAATCCGATTGGCATGCGCCTTCAGGTCAACCGCACCTGGGACAGCCGCTGGTACGCAGACACCAAAGACTATGGTGATCTGCTGCTTGAGGACATCGCCATCCGCGAGTTCATCAACGCAGAGTGCAAGCAGGCCGGCATCGCGCGCGTGATCATCGAGCGCCCGCACAAGAAGTGCCGCGTCACCATCCACACCGCCCGTCCGGGCGTCATCATCGGCAAGAAAGGCGCGGACATCGAAGTCCTGCGCAAGAAGCTGGCCAAGATGACCGACAGCGAGCTGCACCTCAATATCGTTGAAGTGCGCAAGCCGGAACTGGACGCGCAGCTGGTTGGCGAGTCGATCGCTCAGCAGCTGGAACGCCGTGTGTCCTTCCGCCGCGCGATGAAGCGGTCGGTGCAGAACGCCATGCGCATGGGCGCCCTGGGTATCCGGGTGAACGTCGCTGGCCGTCTGGGCGGCGCGGAAATCGCGCGGACCGAATGGTACCGTGAAGGCCGCGTGCCGCTGCACACCCTGCGTGCCGACATCGATTACGCTGCTTCCGAGGCGATGACCCCTTACGGGATCATCGGGATCAAGGTCTGGATCTTCAAAGGTGAGATCATGGAGCACGATCCTTCGGCGCGTGACCGCAAAGCACAAGAACTCCAGGACGGCCCTGCACCCCGTGGTGCTGGTGGCGGTCGCCGCGACCGTTAAGGAGACAGAAAGATGCTTCAACCAAAGCGTACTAAATTCCGCAAAATGCACAAAGGCCGGATCTCCGGCCTGGCAAAAGGCGGTTCCGACCTGAACTTCGGCACCTACGGTCTGAAGGCTACCCAGCCCGAGCGCGTCACCGCGCGCCAGATCGAAGCCGCACGCCGTGCCATGACGCGCCACATGAAGCGTCAGGGCCGCGTCTGGATCCGGATCTTCCCGGACACCCCGGTGACTTCGAAGCCGACCGAAGTCCGTATGGGTAAAGGTAAGGGTTCCGTGGATTACTGGGCTGCCAAAGTGAAGCCCGGCCGCGTGATGTTCGAGATCGACGGCGTCAATGACGACATCGCCCGCGAGGCCCTGCGCCTGGCCGCGATGAAGCTGCCGATCAAGACCCGCATCGTGGTCCGCGAAGACTGGTAAGCCCGGCCTTCCCCAAAAACTAAAATAGCCCCCGCCGAAGATCCGGCGGGGGCTTTTTCGTTCCTGACCGGGCCCGTAGAGGGCGTCTGGCGTGAGGCTCAGGGGCAGGTGAGACATGTTCTTCGGGCCGGGGTCTGGCCGGTTTCGTGCCGTCTCGTGTCCAGGGGAGGGGGCGTGCGGGTGGGGAAAGGTGTTCCGGCCCGGGGATACAGTGCCCCGGGCCGGAGAACCTGTGCGCAGCAGCGGCCTCAGGCGGCCCGGGCAGTGCCGCTTCCGGACTGCACCGGGCGCGCGCGGTGTTCCTCATCGGTCCGGAAGCCGCCGATGGCGCGGGCAAGCCGGGCCGCCTCCTCCCTCAGCATCTGGCCGGCAGCGGCGGTTTCCTCCAGCATGGCGGCGCTGCGCTGGGAATCTTTGTCGAGCGATTCCAGCGCGATATTGACCTCCGAGATGCCGTTGGCCTGGTCGACGGAATTCTCGGCGATCTCGTTCACCTTCTCGACCGCGCGGCTCACCGTTTCCAGGATTGCGGCCAGCGAGTCGCCCGCCTCGTCTACCAGCTGCACGCCGGAGGTGACTTCTGTCTGGCTGCTGTTGATCAGTGCACTGATCTCCTTGGCCGCGGCCGAAGACCGCTGCGCAAGGGCCCGCACCTCCGAGGCAACGACGGCAAAGCCGCGTCCGGCCTCGCCTGCGCGGGCGGCCTCGACCCCTGCGTTGAGTGCCAGGAGATTGGTCTGGAAGGCAACGTCGTCGATCAGCCCGGTGATCTTGGAAATCGCATCCGACGAATCCTTGATCCGCTGCATGGCCGAAACGGTCTGCTCGGCAACCTCGCGGGTGGCTTCGGCCTTGTGCTGGGCGTCGTTGACGAACTTCCTGGCCTCCTGCGCGCTGCCTGCGGTGTCGCGCACGGTGTCGCTGACCGTTTGCAGCGCGGCGGAGGTTTCCTCCAGCGCGGCTGCCGAGGATTCGCCCCGGCGCGAGGCGTCGGCCACCGCGGTGGAGATCTCAGCCGAGGTGTTGTTCAGCATCTCGCTGCTGCCCGCAAGCTGGCGGATGATGCCTTCGAGACTGTCGGCCAGGTTGTCGATGGCGTCGGAGATGTCCTTGAAAACGCCCTTCTGCCCGTCCGGCATGCGCCGGGTCAGGTCCCCATTGGCCAAGGCGCCGACCACATCCAGCACGTCGCCGAGGCCCTTTTCGGCCACATCGCCGATGGCGTTCACGCCCTGGCTCAGCCCGGCGAACTGGCTGCTGCTGCCGCTGGCCGCGATCCGGCGCGAGAAGTCGCCCTCGCCGCAGGCGGCGATGACGGTGGTGATCTCTCCGGTCAGCCGGTGCTTGGACTCTTCGGCGTCGCGGAACATGCCCACCGCAGTGGCAATTGCCGAAATCTCGCGGATGCGGCTCTTCGGGAGTTCGGGGGCGAAGTCGTTCCGCAGCATCTTCTTGAGCACGATGTCGGTCCGCTGCAGCGGGCGCGCGATGCTGCGGGCAAGCAGCAGGGCCACGGTGATAAAGATGGCGGCGCCGCCGATCCCGGCCCGCAGCGCGTTGGTTTGCGCCGCCGCGCTTACCGCCTCGCTTTCATGCATCACGCCGGCCAGCTCTTGCCGCACCTTTTCGTGAACTTCGGCCAGAATTGGCTCCGCAGTGGCGTAA
The DNA here is from genome assembly GCF_048820915.1 of Cribrihabitans pelagius. NCBI lineage: Bacteria > Pseudomonadati > Pseudomonadota > Alphaproteobacteria > Rhodobacterales > Paracoccaceae > Cribrihabitans > Cribrihabitans pelagius. The sequence goes on from NZ_JBMERR010000007.1 coordinate 160,718, forward strand.
TGGCTGGACACCTCGCGGCGAAGTTCTTTTTCCCGCAGGGATTCCCCGACATAGGCAGCGAAGGATTTCTGGTAGACATCCATCAGTCCGAGGATTTCCTTCTGCTGGGCGCTGCTTTCATAGTAACCCGCCGGGAAGGCGCGGAATTCCTCGACCCGGGCGTTCAGGCGGTCCAGGTACTTCGGGGCCTGGCGCATGATGAAATCCTTCTCGTGCCGCCGCATCATCAGCATCTTGACCTGCATGACCGGCTGGTCGAGCTGTTTGAGCGTGGCTTCGGCATTCTTCACGGCGGCGCGCAGCTCGCCCTCGAGGCCGCTGTTCTCGTCCAGGCCAAGCCGCATGTTGCTGGCGGTGAGGGCAAGGAAGGCGGCTTCGTAATCACGGATCGCTTCGCGGATCGCGGCGACCTGCGCGTCATTGCCGGCGAGGGACGGAACCGCGGCAACTTCCGTGCGCACCTTGCTGAAGGCTTCCTTGAGGCGCGCCATGGTATCGGCGTGGCGCGCGGCATATTTCGCGTCGCGGCGCAGCAGGAAGTCCTTCTCGGCCCTCCGGGCCATCAGGAACTCCAATTCGGTCTCGTCGAGGTGGATGTAGATCTTTTCGATCATTGCGACCTCGGCCTGCATGCGGTCCCGCACGCCGTGGGAATAGAGCGACAGGCTGACCAGGGCAAACATGAGCCCGCCCGCAAGCACAATGATCGAGAGAATGGCGGTACGGATTGTCAGGAGTGACTTCATGAGGGGAATACCGGTTTGCTGTTAAGCTGGGGAGTTTGGTGACTGTCAGGACTCGCCTGCAAAACTGCCTGCAAACCGTTAAGACAGCGTGAGTTTGCGTGGTTGGTTTGAATTATTGATACATTCCGTACGGAATCCGCACGCTATTGGCTGCGTGCAAGCGGCCTCTCGCCCTGACTTGCGGGCTGGGGTAAGAGGAGGCATGGCACAAATTGAATCACTCTTTGTTACGCGCCTCTACCGCGCGCCCCTGTCCGAGTTCGCCCCGAAGGTCGACGCGGATGAGATGGAAAACTCCTGCCTTGTGATCGCGGGTGATGACGACGCCGGCCAGGACTGGTGCGAAGAGAACGGTTATCCCGGATACACCTCCTATGCCTCGCTCACCGATTTGCCGTGGCGCTTCCCGATCTTTGCCGACCTGGTGAAGGTGCTGGACCAGCATGTGGCGGCCTTTGCCAAGGACCTGGAGTTCGACCTCGACGGCCGCGAGCTGAAGCTGGAGGACATCTGGATCAACATCCTGCCTGAAGGCGGCACCCATTCCTCGCATCTGCACCCGCATTCGGTGATTTCCGGCACGACCTATGTCGCGATGCCGGACGGAGCGAGTGCGCTCAAGCTGGAAGACCCGCGCTCGGCCCGGATGATGGCGAGCCCAGCCCGCACCAAGGACGCGCGGCGCGAGTTGAAGCCCTTCATCTACGTGAAGCCCGAGGTGGGCGACGTGCTGTTGTGGGAAAGCTGGCTGCGCCACGAGGTGCCGATGAACATGGCCGAAGACGAGCGGATCTCGGTCAGTTTCAACTATGCTTGGGGGTAGGCGCAGGCACGGCATGGCAGGTTCGCGCACCGCCCCAGGGCTGCATCCAATCCGCCCTTGCCCCCAAGGCGATCCTCCTCTATAGGGACCCATCGCTTGTCCCTTTTCCGCACAGGATCTGGGCCAGGTGATTCTTTTTGCCGCGCTATGCTGCGCGGATGACATAACCCACCAGGGACAAGGTGACCCATCGGGGCCTTCTGGTGCTTAGGACAAGGAACAAAGGCGATGAACGCCAATGATCTGCGCGACAAGACCGTGGATGAACTCCGCGATACGCTCGCATCCCTGAAAAAAGAGAGCTTCAACCTGCGCTTTCAGCAGGCGACCGGTCAGATGGAAAACACTGCTGGCATCAAGGCGGCCCGCCGCAACGCTGCCCGCGTGAAGACCATCCTGAACGAAAAAGCTGCAGCCGCAGCTGCTGAATAAGGAGCGACACGATGCCCAAACGCATTCTCACTGGCACCGTGACCAGCGACGCCAACGCCCAAACCGTAACTGTTTCGGTCGAGCGCCGCTTTACGCACCCGGTTCTGAAGAAAACCATTCGTAAGTCCAAGAAGTACCGGGCTCACGATGAGCAGAACGCTTTCAAGGTCGGCGACACCGTACGCATCATCGAATGCGCGCCGAAATCGAAAACGAAACGCTGGGAAGTTCTGGAAGCCTAAGAGTCTCAATCGAGACTCCTGGCGGCTAGACTTAACAGTCAGTCGAAACCCTGGGGGATCACGCCACGCATCGGCGCCCCAAAGGTCGGGAGAAACCACATGATCCAGATGCAAACAAATCTGGATGTAGCTGACAACTCCGGCGCCCGCCGAGTTCAGTGCATCAAGGTTCTGGGTGGCTCCAAGCGTAAATACGCATCCGTAGGCGACATCATCGTCGTCTCGGTCAAGGAAGCCATCCCGCGCGGCCGCGTGAAGAAAGGTGACGTCCGCAAGGCCGTCGTCGTGCGCACCGCCAAAGAAGTCCGCCGTGAAGACGGCACCGCGATCCGCTTCGATCGCAACGCCGCTGTCATCCTGAACAACAACAACGAGCCGGTCGGCACCCGTATCTTTGGCCCGGTTGTTCGTGAACTGCGCGCGAAGAACTTCATGAAGATCATCTCGCTGGCTCCGGAGGTGCTGTAATCATGGCTGCTAAACTCCGCAAAGGCGACAAGGTCGTCGTGCTGGCCGGCAAGGATAAGGGCAAGGAAGGCACCATCGCCTCCGTTGACCCGAAAGCCGGCAAAGCTGTTGTCGAAGGCGTGAACATGGCGATCCGCCACACCCGCCAGTCGCAATCCGAACAGGGCGGCCGTCTGCCCAAGGCACTGCCGATCGACCTGTCGAACCTGGCGCTGCTGGACGCAAACGGCAAGGCAACCCGGGTTGGCTTCCGCATGGAAGGCGACAAGAAAGTTCGCTTCGCCAAAACCACGGGGGACGTGATCGATGCTTGATAACGCAACCTACACCCCGCGTCTGAAAGCTCTTTACAAGGAAACCATCCGTGGCGCCCTGAAGGAAGAGTTCGGCTACAAGAACGACATGATGCTCCCCAAGCTGGAGAAAGTCGTTCTGAACATCGGCTGCGGCCGTGCGGCCGTCAAAGACAGCAAGAAAGCCAAGTCCGCTCAGGCTGATCTGACCCTCATTGCAGGCCAGAAAGCTCTGACCACCGTGGCAAAGAACTCCATCGCCGGCTTCCGCGTTCGCGAAGGCATGCCGATGGGCGCCAAGGTGACCCTTCGCGGTGACCGGATGTACGAATTCCTGGATCGCCTGATCACCATTGCAATGCCCCGCATCCGCGACTTCCGCGGCGTTTCGGGCACCTCCTTCGACGGCCGCGGCAACTACGCCATGGGCCTGAAGGAGCACATGGTGTTCCCGGAGATCGACTTCGACAAGATCGATGAGCCCTGGGGCATGGATATCGTGATCGCCACCACCGCGAAAACCGACGCGGAAGCAAAGGCGCTGTTGAAAGCTTTCAACATGCCCTTCAACAGCTAAGCGCGGGAAGGAAAAGACATGGCTAAGAAAAGCATGATCGAACGCGAGAAGAAGCGCGAGCGCCTGGTGGCAAAATACGCCGCGAAGCGTGCCGAGCTGAAAGAAATCGCGACTGACGAAAACCGCCCGATGGAGGAGCGTTTCAAGGCGCGCCTCGAGCTGGCGAAACTGCCGCGCAACTCGTCGCCCACGCGGCTGCACAACCGCTGCCAGCTGACCGGCCGTCCGCACGCTTACTACCGTAAGCTGAAGATCAGCCGTATCGCACTGCGCGAGCTGGGCTCCGCCGGCCAGATTCCTGGCCTGGTGAAATCGAGCTGGTAAGGGAGAGAGTGATATGAACGATCCTATCGGCGATATGCTCACCCGTATCCGTAACTCTCAGATGCGCGGCAAATCCACCGTCCTGACCCCGGCTTCCAAGCTGCGGGCTTGGGTGCTGGACGTGCTGGCGGACGAGGGCTACATCCGCGGCTATGAGAAGATGACTGGCGAAAATGGCCACCCGGCCATCGAAATCAGCCTGAAATACTTCGACGGCGAACCCGTTATTCGCGAGCTCAAGCGGGTCTCCAAACCCGGCCGCCGCGTTTACATGGGCGTCAATGACATCCCGTCGGTCCGTCAGGGCCTGGGCGTGTCGATTGTCTCCACCCCCAAGGGTGTGATGTCGGACGCAAACGCACGCGCAGCCAACGTCGGCGGCGAAGTGCTTTGCACCGTCTTCTAAGGAGGCCACACGATGTCCCGTATTGGTAAGAAACCGGTCGAACTGCCCAGCGGCGTGTCCGCGAGCGTGTCCGGCCAGACCATCGAGGTGAAAGGCCCGAAAGGCGCCCGTACCTTCACTGCCACCGACGATGTGACCCTCACCGTTGAGGAAAACACCGTCAAGGTCGAGCCGCGCGGCAAGTCCAAGCGTGCCCGCCAGCAGTGGGGCATGTCGCGTACCCAGGTTGCAAACCTGGTTACCGGCGTGACCCAGGGTTTCAAGAAGGAGCTTGAGATCCAGGGTGTGGGTTACCGGGCGCAGGTTCAGGGCAACACCCTGAAGCTGAACCTCGGTTACAGCCACGACGTCGATTTCGTTGCTCCGGAAGGTGTCACCATCACCGCGCCGAAGCAGACCGAAATCGTTGTGGAAGGAAACGACCAGCAGCAGGTGGGCGAAGTGGCGGCGAAAATCCGCGACTGGCGCCGTCCCGAGCCCTACAAGGGCAAAGGCATCCGCTACAAGGGTGAGTTCATCTTCCGCAAGGAAGGCAAGAAGAAGTAAGGACCAGCAAAATGGCAAACAGCAAACGTACCCTGTTTCTGAAGCGCCGGCTGCGCGTCCGGAACAAGCTTCGCAAAGTGAACGCAGGCCGTCCGCGCCTGTCCGTGCACCGTTCGAACAAGAACATCTCGGTTCAGCTGATCGACGACCTGCGCGGCGTGACCCTGGCCTCCGCCTCCACCCTGGAGAAGGACCTGGGCCACGTCGGCAAGAACAACGTCGAAGCAGCGACCAAGGTTGGCCAGGTGATCGCAGAGCGCGCCAAGGCAGCCGGTGTCGAAGAAGCTTATTTCGACCGCGGCGGGTTCCTGTTCCACGGCAAGGTGAAGGCTCTGGCCGACGCCGCGCGTGACGGCGGCCTGAAGATCTAGTGTGGCTGCGGGCGGCGTTCGCGCCGCCCCGATGATCCGGGAGCCCGCTTCATTGGCGCGGGCTCACCAGGATTGAACTAACAGGCGCCAAGCGCCAGACAGAAAGGGATGCCTTATGGCAGAACGTGACAACCGCCGGGGCGGCCGCCGCGAACGCGACGAAGCACCGGAATTCGCAGATCGCCTGGTCGCGATCAACCGCGTGTCGAAAACCGTCAAAGGCGGTAAGCGCTTTGGCTTTGCAGCTCTCGTCGTCGTCGGCGACCAGAAGGGCCGCGTCGGCTTCGGCAAGGGCAAGGCGAAAGAAGTGCCCGAGGCGATCCGCAAGGCGACCGAACAGGCCAAGCGCCAGATGATCCGCGTGCCGCTGAAAGAGGGCCGCACCCTGCACCACGACATGAACGGCCGCCACGGCGCCGGCAAGGTCGTGATGCGCACCGCGCCGGAAGGTACCGGGATCATCGCGGGCGGCCCGATGCGTGCCGTCTTCGAAATGCTCGGCATCAAGGACGTTGTGTCCAAGTCGATCGGTTCGCAGAACCCCTACAACATGATCCGCGCCACCATCAACGGCCTGACCAAAGAGCAGAGCCCGCGTTCGGTTGCACAGCGCCGCGGCAAGAAGGTCGCCGACATCCTGCCCAAGCGGGACGAAGCACCGGCTGCCGAAGCCGCTGAAGCGTAAGGAGACGGACAAATGGCTAAAACCATCGTTGTAAAGCAGATCGGCTCGCCGATCCGCCGCCCGGCCAAACAGCGCCAGACCCTGGTCGGCCTGGGCCTGAACAAGATGCACAAAACCCGCGAGCTGGAGGATACCCCCTCCGTGCGCGGCATGGTCGCCAAGATCCCGCATCTGGTCGAGATCGTCGAAGAGCGCGGCTAAGCCTCTTCGCAGCAAAGACTGAAGACGCCTCCGGGATGCCGGGGGCGTTTTTTTTGTGCCGTGTGTTCTTCAGTTTCGCCCGGAGCCAGGGCGCCCATCGGCCCAATGTCCCGCCCATGCATGTGCTGCATAGCCGGTTGTCCGTACTGTCAGTTGTTAGCGCCACCGCAAGCGCCTATCTCAGCCTCACCAGAAGATGGAAACACAGGCGCCGGGAATAGGCCCGGACGCACAGAAAGGACGAAACGATGGCACATGTTATCAGCACCCCGAACCACGGCCTTGGCCTCTCCGCCCGCATCAGCCGCTACGTCGAGAGCGTGCAGCGCACCTGGGCGCTGAACCGCGAGTACAAACGCACCTATGCCGAGCTGGACGGGCTGTCCAACCACGAGCTGGCCGACATCGGCGTGCGCCGCTGCGATATCGCGGACATCGCCCGCCAGCACGTCTACGGCCGGTAAACGGTCTTCAGGTTTTCGCCCGGAGAGGTCCCTTCCTCCTCCCTGGCCCTTCGGGCGCAGAGCGCCCCCGCCGCATTGGCGGGGGCGTTGTCTCTCAAGTCGGTCTGGAAGAGCCCTGCGCGTGAGCCATGCAGCCGCTGCAAAGCGGCCAGACCAAAGCGGGCGTTGCGGGGGCAGGGGCCTCTGACTATCTCCCGTCTGTCACAAAACGACCACGACATGCCTTGCTCCGGGAACCCGTCCCGGCGCCGCTGAAAAGGAATTGACCAATGGCATATTCGACCCTCTCCGCCCCCGCCGCCTCCGGCTTCTCCCTGCGCCTGCGCACCGCCGTCTCCGGCCTGGCGCAAACCTGGCGCCAGCGGATGGAATACAAGCGCACCGTGAACGAGCTGCGCGCACTGTCGGACCGCGAGCTGTCCGACATCGGCCTGCACCGCTCCGCGATCCGCGGCATAGCCCGGACCCAGGTCTACGGCCGGATCTGAGGCCAGGGAGTCTCCCCTCCGGATCCTTCTCCTCCCTCCTCTCCGGATCCGGATGAAAAGCGCTCCTGCCCTGCGGCAGGGGCGTTTTTGTTTGCCCTCGGCATCGCACTCCGGGGCCGGGAGGGCATTTCCGAGCCGCGGGCTTGAACCGGGCGGCTATCGGGTCTATACGCCCCCGGTGGCCTTGCGGGCCACGGAATCACCAATTGAACAAAGCCGCGGTTGGCCCAATCCGCTTCGGGGGCCACATCCGGCAAGGAGAAGCGACATGAAACTTCACGAACTGCGCGACAATCCCGGCGCTGCCAAGAAACGCACCCGCGTCGCCCGCGGCCCCGGCTCCGGCAAGGGCAAGATGGGCGGCCGTGGTATCAAGGGTCAGAAATCCCGCTCGGGCGTTTCGATCAACGGTTACGAAGGCGGCCAGATGCCGCTCTACCAGCGCCTGCCCAAGCGCGGCTTCAACAAGCCGAACCGCAAGGCATATGCCGTTGTGAACCTGGGCCTGATCCAGAAGTTCATCGACGCAGGCAAGCTGGACGCGGCCAATGTCACCGAGGACTCGCTGGTGGAATCCGGCCTGGTGCGCCGCAAGCTGGACGGTGTCCGCGTGCTGGCGAAGGGCGACATCACCGCCAAGGCAACCATCACGGTGACCGGCGCTTCCAAGGCAGCCATCGAGGCCGTTGAAAAGGCTGGCGGCGCTCTGACCGTGGCTCAGGCAGCCGCCGCGGAGTAACGGCTTGTTCGCGGCGCCAATGCCGCTTACATAGTCCCAAGTTTTCCTTGAACGCCGCCCGAGCCGGAAAACGGTTCCGGGCGGCGTTTCCGCTAAAGAAGAGACCTTTTCATGGTATCAGCAGCAGAACAAATGGCGGCGAACACCAGCTGGGCAGCCCTGGGCAAGGCCACGGATCTGCGCAACCGGATCCTGTTCACCCTCGGCCTCCTGATCGTCTACCGGCTTGGCACCTTCATTCCGGTTCCCGGCATCGATGCCGCGGCCCTGCGCCAGTTCATGGAGCAGGCGGGCCAGGGCATCGGCGGCATGGTGTCGATGTTCACCGGCGGCGCGCTTGGCCGGATGGGGATTTTTGCCCTTGGCATCATGCCCTATATCTCCGCCTCCATTATCGTTCAGCTTCTGGCCTCCATGGTGCCCGCGCTTGAGCAGATCAAGAAAGAGGGCGAGCAGGGCCGCAAGAAGATCAACCAGTACACCCGCTACGGCACCGTGGTGCTGGCGACGGCGCAGGCTTATGGCCTGGCCGTTTCGCTGGAATCCGGGGACCTCGCGACCGATCCGGGCATGTATTTCCGCATGGCCTGCATGATCACCCTGGTCGGCGGCACCATGTTCCTGATGTGGCTGGGCGAGCAGATCACCCAGCGCGGCATCGGCAACGGTATTTCGCTGATCATCTTTGTCGGCATCATCGCCGAGGTTCCGGCTGCCATCGCGCAGTTCTTTGCCTCCGGCCGTTCCGGCGCGATCAGCCCCGCGGTGATCATCGCCGTGATCCTGATGGTGATCGCGGTGATCATGTTCGTGGTGTTCATGGAGCGCGCCCTGCGCAAGATCCACATCCAGTACCCGCGCCGCCAGGTCGGCATGAAGGTCTATGACGGCGGCTCCTCGCATCTGCCGGTCAAGGTGAACCCGGCGGGCGTGATCCCGGCGATCTTCGCCTCCTCGCTCTTGCTGCTGCCGACCACAATCTCGGCGTTCTCCTCGGGGGCGGCGACCGGTCCGGTGATGTCCTGGCTCTTGGCCAATTTCGGTCCCGGCCAGCCGCTGTACCTGCTGTTCTTCGTCGCGATGATCGTGTTCTTTGCCTATTTCTACACCTTCAACGTCTCCTTCAAACCCGATGACGTGGCCAACAACCTGAAGAACCAGAACGGCTTTGTTCCCGGCATCCGCCCGGGCAAGAAGACCGCGGAATACATCGAATATGTAGTGAACCGCATCCTGGTTCTGGGCTCCGGCTATCTGGCGCTGGTCTGCCTGCTGCCCGAGGTGCTGCGTGGCCAGTTCGCGATCCCGGTTTATTTCGGCGGCACGTCGGTGCTGATCGTGGTCTCGGTCACGATGGACACGATCCAGCAGGTGCAAAGCCACCTCCTCGCGCATCAGTATGAAGGCCTCATCGAGAAGAGCCAGCTGCGCGGGCGCAACAAGAAACGCACGAAACGGGGGCCCTCTCGCCGATGACCAATATTATTCTTCTTGGACCGCCGGGCGCCGGCAAGGGCACCCAGGCGCGTCACCTGGTGGAGACCCGCGGCATGATCCAGCTGTCGACCGGCGACATGCTGCGCGACGCCAAGACCAGCGGCACCGAAATGGGCAGGCGGGTTGCCGAGATCATGGATGCCGGCAAGCTGGTCACCGATGAGATCGTGATCGGGCTGATCGAGGAGAAACTCACGAGCCAGACCGGCGGCGGCTTCATCTTCGACGGTTTCCCGCGCACCCTTGCGCAGGCCGATGCGCTGGCGGCGCTGCTGGCAAAGCTGGGCCAGTCGCTGCACACGGTGATCGAGATTCGCGTCGACGATGATGCGCTGGTCGAGCGTATCACCGGCCGTTTCACCTGCGGCAACTGCGGCGAGGTCTACCACGACAAGACCAAGCCGACCGAAAAGCCGGGCGTCTGCGATCATTGCGGCAGCACCGAGATGGTGCGCCGGGCCGACGACAACGAGGAAAGCCTGCGCACCCGGCTGATGGAATACTACAAGAAGACCTCGCCGCTGATCGGCTACTATTACGCCAAGGGCGACCTGCGCCCGGTCAACGGTCTGGCCGATATTTCCGAGGTGAAGGCCTCGATCCAGGCCGTTCTCGGCTGACGCGGCCACGTCCGGGCAAGAGTTTTGAGGGCCGGGGAAGTTTCCCGGCCTTTCCCGTTTCCGGCGGGGTTGACGCCCCCGGATTTTCCACATACCCAACCGCATCCCTCCTGGGAACGATTCCCGGCGGGCAGATTCGTTTGCCTGCTGACATACCTCATTAAATGCTGGACCCTCTGGCCACACTGCCACGGTCAAGCGTTGTGAAAAAAGGTTCTGGTACTACGGAACCGCAACGAAAAGGAAGTGACACGTGGCACGTATTGCCGGCGTTAATATCCCGACTGCAAAGCGGGTACCCATCGCCCTCACCTATATCACCGGTATCGGCAACACCTCGGCGAAAGCAATCTGCGAAGCCGTGGGTATCGATGCAACCCGCCGTGTGAACGAACTGTCGGACGCAGAAGTCCTGGCGGTCCGTGAGCACATCGACGCCAACTACACCGTCGAAGGCGACCTGCGCCGCGAAGTTCAGATGAACATCAAGCGCCTGATGGACCTCGGCTGCTACCGCGGCCTGCGCCACCGCCGCAACCTGCCGGTTCGCGGTCAGCGCACCCACACCAACGCCCGCACCCGTAAGGGCCCGGCGAAGCCGATTGCCGGCAAGAAGAAGTAAGGGAGGGTTCGATCAATGGCACGCGATAAATCCCGCGTTAAGCGTAAAGAACGCAAGAACATCGCAACCGGTGTTGCGCATGTGAACTCTTCGTTCAACAACACCAAAATCCTGATCTCCGATGTGCAGGGCAACGCGATCTCCTGGTCGTCGGCCGGCACCATGGGCTTCAAAGGCTCGCGGAAGTCGACGCCTTACGCCGCTCAGATGGCTGCGGAAGACGCAGGCAAGAAGGCTCAGGAACACGGTGTGAAAACCCTGGAAGTCGAAGTGCAGGGCCCCGGCTCTGGCCGCGAATCGGCGCTGCGCGCGCTGGCGGCTGTCGGCTTCAACATCACCTCGATCCGTGACGTGACCCCGATCGCGCACAACGGCTGCCGCCCGCCGAAGCGCCGCCGCGTCTGATCGCAGGAAATTCCGCTGGGGCCCCGCTTTTCCGCAGGGCCCCAGTCCGTCATTTAAACCTCGGGAGTCTCCGCCTTCGGACATGGGGCAGAGACAAGAATGGAGGGACCGCATGATCCACAAGAACTGGGCAGAGCTGATCAAGCCGACGCAGCTTGACGTGAAGCCGGGCAATGACCCCGCGCGCCAGGCGACCGTCGTCGCCGAACCGCTGGAGCGCGGCTTTGGCCTGACGCTGGGCAACGCCGTGCGCCGCGTGCTGATGAGCTCGCTGCAAGGTGCCGCAATCACCAGCGTGCAGATCGACAACGTGCTGCATGAATTCTCCAGCGTTGCCGGTGTGCGTGAAGACGTCACCGACATCATCCTGAACCTCAAGGGCGTTTCCCTGCGCATGGAAGTCGAAGGCCCCAAGCGCCTGTCGATCAATGCCAAGGGCCCGGCTGTCGTCACCGCAGGCGACATCGCCGAAACCGCCGGCATCGAAGTTCTGAACCGCGACCACGTGATCTGTCACCTGGACGACGGCGCCGACCTGTTCATGGAACTGACCGTGAACACCGGCAAGGGCTATGTCTCCGCCGACAAGAACAAGCCGGAAGACGCGCCCATCGGCCTGATCCCGATCGACGCGATCTACTCGCCGGTCAAGAAGGTCTCCTATGACGTGCAGCCCACCCGTGAGGGCCAGGTGCTGGACTATGACAAGCTGACCATGAAGGTGGAAACCGACGGTTCCATCACCCCGGATGACGCCGTGGCCTTTGCCGCCCGCATCCTGCAGGATCAGCTGTCGATTTTCGTCAACTTCGACGAGCCGGAATCGGCCAGCCGCCAGGACGACGAAGACGGTCTCGAGTTCAACCCGCTTCTGTTGAAGAAGGTGGACGAGCTGGAACTGTCCGTGCGTTCGGCCAACTGCCTGAAGAACGACAACATCGTCTATATCGGCGACCTGATCCAGAAGACCGAAGCCGAGATGCTGCGCACTCCGAACTTCGGCCGCAAGTCTTTGAACGAGATCAAGGAAGTGCTGTCGGGCATGGGCCTGCACCTCGGCATGGACGTCGAGGACTGGCCGCCGGACAACATCGAAGATCTGGCAAAGAAGTTCGAAGACAGCTTCTGAACCATTCGGAGGGGGCCGCGGCCCCCTTCACAAATTCCCGGGTTTGGCCGGGGAACACGCGGGCATCTGCCCCAAGGAGAGCACCCCGCACGCATGGGGCGCCAGACAAAGCAAAACGCTGATCAAAGGATTGAACAATGCGTCATAAACGTGGTTACCGCCGCCTGAACCGGACCCATGAGCACCGCAAGGCCCTGTTTGCCAACATGGCTGGCTCGCTGATCGAACACGAGCAGATCAAAACCACTCTGCCGAAGGCAAAAGAACTGCGCCCGGTCGTTGAAAAACTGATCACCCTGGCAAAGCGCGGCGACCTGCACGCCCGCCGTCAGGCCGCAGCCCGCCTGAAAGAGGACAAGGACGTCGCCAAGCTGTTCGAGGTTCTGGGCCCGCGCTACAAGGACCGCCAGGGCGGCTACATCCGCATCCTGAAGGCCGGCTTCCGCTATGGCGACATGGCGCCGATGGCCATCATCGAATTCGTCGACCGTGACACCTCTGCCAAAGGCGCCGCCGACAAGGCCCGCCTGGCCGAGTTCGAGGCCGCCGAAGAAGAATAAGGCGCAGCCGGTCCGCCTGGATCGCCGCCCTGGCCCCCGCTCCGCCCCGGAGCGGGGGCTTTTCGTTTTTGCCCCCACGACCTCCCCCCATGACACTCCCCCGTGCCCGGCTTCCCGCGCTGGCAATGGAATCGTAATTTTATTCTGCTTTGACGGTTCTTGATCGTGAAGCATGGGACGGATGACATGGCAGTTTCAAAGCAAAACCCGCGCCGACGCTGGTCGCTCGGCAACCTGAGGACAAAACCGAAGATCGTCCTGACGGCGCTGCTGCCGCTGATCCTGGTCATGGGCGTGGGCGTGCTCGCCGTGGTCGACCTCGGCCGCATGGCGGAAACGGCAGAGCGGGTGGAGGCTACCCGGAAGACGCTGGAGACCGCGCAGGAACTCACAGCAGCTGCGGTCGATATGGAAACCGGCCTGCGCGGCTATCTGCTGGCCGGACACGAGGAGTACCTGGCGCCTTTTGAAGCCGGGCAAAGCCGCGCCGAAGCCGCTCTGGCGGCGCTGGAAACCGCGGCAGCGGGCCGGCCGGATCAGCTGGCGCGGCTGGAAAAGGCAGGCCAGATCCTGCGCGACTGGCAGGACAACGTCGCAGTCGAGGCCATTGCCCTGCGCCGCGAGATTGGCGACGCGCTGAACATGAACGACATGGCGGATGAAGTGAAGAAATCCCTGGGCAAGGATTACTTCAAGGAGCTCAGGGCCGAAATCGAGAGCTTCACCAGCGAGGAGGAGGTGTCGCTCGAAGACAAACGCCGCAGCTTCTCTTCGCTTGTGAAGCTGGGGATCGCCAAGGCCGACTACCTCACCCAGTCGTTGCAGGCTGTCGAAAACGGCTATGGCGTCATCAATACCGCCAAGGACCTGCTGTCCGCCTCGGTCGATATGGAAACCCGGATGCGGGGCTTCCTGCTTGCGGGCGATCCGGAATTCCTGCGGTCTTATGTCGACAGCAGCATTCGTTTCGACGGGCTGCTGGCCGAGCTGAAATCGGCGCTGGGGGAGAACCTGCTGCAGATAAACCGGCTCAACAACATGACCTCCATTGTCGGCAAATGGCGCAGCGAAGTGGCCGCGCCTGCGATGCAGATGCGCCGCAAGATCGGCGATGCCGCCACCATGGACGACATGGCCGATTTCGTCGCTGAAGGCCGCGGCAAGCAATATTTCGACGCCTTCCGCGCCGCGCTGGGGGACTTCCGGAACGCCGAGGCCGCGCTGATGGCCGAGCGGCAGGCCGAGAACGAGAAGATCGCGTCGGAAACCCGGGTGATGATCCCCGCCGCCATTGGCGTTGCCATTCTGATCGGCGCGGTGATGGCGCTGGTGCTTGGCTCCAGCATCGCCTCCGGAGTGCGCAGCATTGCCGCGGCGATGCGCGCCCTGGCCGAAGGAGACAACAGCGTCGAAATCAAGGGGCAGAACCGCCGTGACGAAGTGGGCGAAATGGCGTCAGCGCTGCATACGTTCCGCAGCGAGCTGATCAAGATGCAGGAAGCCGAGAAGAAGAAGGCCGAGGGCAAGGACGCTGAGCAGACCGCTGTGGTGCGCCAGCTGAGCGAGCGCCTGTCCCTGCTGGCCCAGGGCGACCTGACTGTGGAAATCGCCGATGCTTTCCCGCAGGACTATGAGAAGCTGCGCCAGGATTTCAACACCACCGCGCGCAACCTGCATTCCATCGTGGACCAGGTGGCGGGCCTGTCGGCCAGCATCCGTAACGGCGCCGCGGAGATCAGCCAGTCCTCCGACGACCTGTCGCGCCGCACTGAAAGCCAGGCGGCGACCCTGGAGGAAACCGCAGCGGCTCTGGACGAGCTGACGGCCAGCGTCAAATCCGCCGCCGAAGGCGCGCGTTCGGTGGAAGCCACCATGGGCGGGGCCAAGGCCGAGGCGGAAGCGAGTGGCGAAGTGGTGCAAAGCGCCGTCGCGGCGATGACGGAGATCGAGCAATCGTCGAAACATATCTCGCAGATCATCAGCGTGATCGACGACATCGCCTTCCAGACCAACCTGCTTGCCCTGAACGCAGGTGTCGAGGCCGCGCGCGCGGGCGAGGCCGGTAAGGGGTTTGCGGTGGTTGCAAGCGAGGTGCGCGCGCTGGCGCAGCGATCGTCCGATGCGGCGATGGAGATCAAGACGCTGATCGGCGACAGCTCGAAACAGGTGGAGCGCGGCGTCGAACTTGTCGGCAAGACCGGCGAGGCGCTGCAAAGCATCGTCGCCCAGGTCAGCCATATCTCGCAGCTGGTGTCCGGCATCGCCGAAGGCGCTGCCGAGCAGTCCGTTGGCCTCAATGAGATCAACATGGGCATGTCGCAGCTCGATCAGGTAACTCAGCAGAACGCCGCCATGGTGGAGGAGGCCACCGCGGCCGGCCACATGCTGAACAGCGATGCCGCGAGGCTGGCCGAGCTGATGGGGCATTTCAACACCGGCGGCACAGCCCAGACCGCACGGCCGTCTCAAGCCGCCGCCGCCTGACGCTCCGGTGGCCGCAAGGCGTGGCCGTGTGCAATGCCGCCCTCGCCCGGTGTTCCGGGCCGGGGCATTTTTGGGGTGACAGGGCGGATTTCCCCCGCTAACGTCCCGGCCATGACCCGTACCTATGCCGCATTCTGGTACTTTTATTATCCGCGCCGACAGGCGGACGGAGGGGTCTTGGCGTTCTGAACATCTTTGGAACCCGCATGATACCAAACCAGCCGCCCGCGTCCCGCAGGCGGTTTTTTCGTATCCGCCGCCGGGCCCGGGCCTCCAGCAAGGACCCGCAGAACCATGACAGCCGAAACCCAAAACCTGCGCATCACCGGCATGCAGGAACTGATCTCTCCCGGCGCGCTGGCCGAGCGTTTGCCCGCGCCCAAGGCCGCGCTCGATACCGTACTGGCCAGCCGCGCCGCGATCCAGAACGTCCTCCACGGCCGCGATGGCCGCCTGATCGTCGTTACCGGCCCCTGTTCGCTGCACGATCCCGAGGCGGCACTGGACTATGCCCGCCGCCTGAAGCCGCTGCGCGACCGCCTGGCAGGAGAGCTCGAAGTCGTTATGCGGGTCTACTTCGAGAAGCCGCGGACCATCAGCGGCTGGAAGGGGCTGATCAACGATCCGGGGCTGGACGGCTCGTTCCGGATCAATGACGGGCTGGCGCTGGCGCGCCGACTGTGCCTGGAGATCAACGCGCTTGGCGTGCCCGCGGGGACCGAGTTCCTGGATACCGCGGTGCCGCAGTACATCTCGGACCTGGTGGCCTGGGCCGCGATCGGCGCCCGCACCACCGAAAGCCAGATCCACCGCGAGATGGCTTCGGGCCTCAGCTGCCCGGTGGGGTTCAAGAACGGCACCAAGGGCGACGTGCAGATCGCGGCGGACGCGGTGCGCGCGGCGGCGCATCCGCATCACTTCATGGCGCTCGCGGGCAACGGCCGCGCCGCGATTGCGGCGACCACCGGCAACCCGGACTGCCATATCATCCTGCGCGGGGGCGGCGGCACTAACTATGACGCGGACGCAGTGGAGGCCGCCTGCACCCTGGCAGCGCGCGATGGTATCCGCCCCCAGGTGATGATCGACGCGAGTCACGCCAACAGCGGCAAGGACCCGATGCGCCAGCCGCAGGTGCTCGCGGATGTGGCAGGCCAGATCGCGGGCGGCGACCACCGCGTCACCGGGGTGATGCTCGAAAGCCACCTGGTGGCTGGGCGCCAGGACCTGGGACAGGAGCCGCTGACATACGGGCAGTCGGTGACTGATGGCTGTCTCGGCTGGGAAGACACGGTGGCGGAGCTGGAGAAGCTGGCGCAGGCGGTCAAGGCGCGGCGCCAGCGGGCAGCGCGGCGCGAGCTGGCCGAGGCGTGACGCTGCCAGCGGGGGACGCGCCTCGCGGCGCGTGCCTCCGGCGGGAGTACTTGGGGCAAGATGACAAAAGCGCCTGCGCGCCCGCAATACGGCGCGCGGCTTGCAATCCCGGCGCCGGCTCCGCATATCCTTCGGGCAGCCACCAAGGGAGCTATCATGATCCGCGCCGCCCTCACTATCCTGGCCCTCGCGCTGGCCCTGCCCGCCGCCGTCTCCGCCGAGACCCGTGTGCCCCAAAGTCAATCCGAAATCTCGCTGGGCTTTGCGCCGCTGGTGAAGGAGGCCTCGCCTGCGGTGGTCAACATCTATGCCAAGATCGTGACCCGGGTGCAGCGGCGCTCGCCCTTTGCGAGCGACCCATTTTTCGACGACTTCTTCCGCGGCTTTGCCGAACCGCGCCCGCGGGTCGAGAACTCGCTCGGGTCCGGCGTGATCCTGTCGGCTGACGGCATCGTGGTATCGAATTACCACGTGGTTGGCTCGGCCACCGAAATCCGCGTGGTGACGGCGGACCGGCGCGAATATGACGCCAGGGTGATTCTGGGCGACAAGGCCAGCGACCTTGCCATCCTGCAATTGCAGGGGGCCGAGGGGCTGCCGCATCTGGAGCTGCGCAACAGCGACCGGGTCGAGGTGGGGGAGCTGGCGCTGGCAATCGGCAATCCCTTTGGTGTGGGCCAGACGGTGAGCAGCGGCATCATCTCGGGGCTGGCCCGCACCGGCATGGGGGCTGGCGACGGCTTTGGCTACTACATCCAGACCGATGCGCCGATCAACCCGGGCAACTCCGGCGGCGCGCTGATCGGGGTGGACGGGCGGCTGATCGGCATCAACACCCGTATCTTGTCGCGCTCGGGCGGCTCCAACGGCATCGGCTTTGCGATCCCCGCCAATCTGGTGCGGGAGTTTGTGGATCAGGCGCGCGATGGCGCGGAGGAATTCCAGCGGCCCTGGGCGGGGATGGCCGGGCAGCCGGTGGACGCGGACCTCGCCGCCTCCCTCGGCATGGCCCTGCCGGAGGGGATGGTGGTCTCCGACCTGCACCCGGAAAGCCCCTTTGCGGAGTCGGGTTTCAGGGTGGGCGACGTGATCACTCATGTTGACGGTGAAGTGGTGAACTCGCCCTCGGAAATGGTGTTCCGCATGAGCGTTGCCGGCATGGACAGCACCGCCCGCATCACCCGGTTTCGCGATGGCCGCGCGGAGGAGGTCGAAGTGCGCATGGCCGCCGCGCCGGACGAGCCGCCCTCGGAGCCAGTGCAGCTCGGCCGCCGCACGGCACTGCCGGGGCTGACGGTGGCGCAGGTGAACCCGCAGGTGATTGCGCGCCTTGCGCTGCCCTTGTCGGCCAAGGGCGTTGCCGTGGTCGACCCGGGCCCCTATGCCGCGCGCGGCGGGGTGCAACCGGGTGATCTGCTGACGACCGTGAATGGCCGGGCGGTGCGCAACCCCGAGGATGTGGCCCGGGTACTCTCCCGCAGCGGCCGCTGGGTGCAGATCGACTTGCAGCGCCGCGGCCGCAACCTGTCGCTGCGGTTCCGGATCTGATGGCGGACCTGTTTGCAAGTCCCCCGCCCGGCGGTGACGCATCGCGGCCCGAGCCGAACCGCCCGCTCGCCGACCGGCTGCGTCCGCAAAGCCTGTCTGAGGTGATCGGCCAGGCGCAGGTTCTGGGGCCGGACGCGCCTCTGGGGGTGATGCTGGCCTCCAACTCCCTTTCGTCGCTGGTGTTCTGGGGGCCGCCCGGGGTGGGCAAGACCACCATCGCGCGGCTCCTGGCACGCGAGACGGATCTGCATTTTGTGCAGATCTCGGCGATTTTCACCGGTGTGCCGCACCTGAAGAAGGTGTTCGAGGCGGCCAAGATCCGGCGCCAGAACGGGCAGGGGACGCTGTTGTTCGTGGACGAGATCCACCGCTTCAACAAGGCCCAGCAGGACAGCTTCCTGCCGCATATGGAGGATGGCACTATCCTCCTGGTGGGGGCGACGACCGAGAACCCTTCGTTCGAGCTGAACGCGGCGGTGCTGTCGCGGGCGCAGGTGCTGGTTCTGGAGCGCTTGCCGCTGGCCGATCTGGAGCGGCTGACGCAGCGCGCCGAGCAGGAGCTGGGCCGCGCGCTGCCGCTGTCGGGGGATGCCCGCGACGCGTTGCAGGAGATGGCCGACGGAGATGGACGGGCGCTCCTCAACCTGATCGAACAGATTGCTGCCTGGCGGGTTGATGCACCCCTGGGGCGCGAGGCACTGGCCAGCCGGCTGATGCGGCGGGCGGCGAAATACGACAAGTCGGGCGACGAGCATTACAACCTGATTTCGGCGCTGCACAAATCGGTGCGCGGCTCGGATCCGGATGCGGCGCTCTACTGGTTTGCCCGGATGCTGGAAGGCGGCGAAGATCCACGCTACCTGGCGCGCCGCCTGACCCGGATGGCGGTGGAGGATATCGCCCTGGCGGATCCGCAGGCGCAGGCGGTGTGCCTGCAGGCCTGGGACACATACGAGCGGCTCGGCTCGCCCGAGGGCGAGCTGGCGCTGGCGCAGGCGGTGATCTACCTCGCGCTCGCGCCCAAGACCAACGCGGGCTACATGGCCTACAAGGCGGCGCGCAGGCTGGCCAAACAGACCGGCAGCGAGCCGCCGCCCAAGCATATCCTGAATGCGCCGACCAAGCTGATGAAAGAGCAGGGGTACGGTTCGGGCTATGACTACGACCACGACGCCGAAGACGGTTTTTCTGGGCAGAACTACTTTCCCGAGGGCGTGAAACGGCCGGTGCTGTATCAGCCGGTGGAGCGGGGGTTCGAGCGCGAGTTGAAGCGGCGCACGGAGTATTTTGCGAAGCTCCGTCTGCAGCGCAAATAGTGAACCGGCTTTCCGCCGGAAAGCCGGTGCCTCCGGCGGGAGTATTTGCGGCAAGATGAAAGAGCGGGGCTGTACGCGCAGGTCGGCCGTGCGGGCGCCGCGTGCAAGGCAGGTTTGCGCCATGGAAACTTGACATCCGCGGCCTCGCGCGCGACAGGACGGGGATGATTTCAACGGTTTCCATGGTGGCGCTTGGCGGTGCGATCGGCGCCTCCGGCCGTTATCTGGCCGGGCTGGCGGTGATCCGGCTGGCGGGACATCACGCCTTCCCGCTGGCGGTGCTGTCGGTGAACATCCTCGGCTCCT
The DNA here is from genome assembly GCF_048820915.1 of Cribrihabitans pelagius. NCBI lineage: Bacteria > Pseudomonadati > Pseudomonadota > Alphaproteobacteria > Rhodobacterales > Paracoccaceae > Cribrihabitans > Cribrihabitans pelagius. The sequence continues at coordinate 180,384 of NZ_JBMERR010000007.1, forward strand.
TCCTGATGGGGGTCTTTGTGGTGGCGGCGGCGATGCGCGGGCTGACTTGGCTCAGCCCCTTTGTGATGACCGGGTTGCTGGGCGGCTTCACCACCTTTTCGGCGTTCTCGCTGGAGGCCGCCAATCTGATCGAACGCGGCGCCTTCGGGCAGGCCGCGATATATGTCGGGCTGTCGGCGGGGGGATCCATCGGCGGCCTGTTCCTGGGCCTGATGGCTGCAAGAGGAGTGTTCGCATGAGCGGCGTGCAGATGATCACCGTAAGCGACGACGATGGCGGCCAGCGCATCGACCGCTGGCTGCGCGGGCTGTTTCCGCATCTGAGCCAGGGGCGGATCGAGAAGATGTGCCGCAAGGGCGAGCTGCGGCTCGAGGGCGGCCGGGTCAAGGCCAGCACGCGGATCGAGGCCGGGCAGACCGTGCGGGTGCCGCCGCTGCCCGACAGCGACCACAAGCCGGCCGAGGCGCGGCCGACGCGGATCTCGCCCGCGGATGAAAAGATGATCCAGGCTTGCGTGATCTACCGCGACGACGACGTCATCGTGCTGAACAAGCCCGCGGGCCTTGCGGTGCAGGGCGGCTCCGGCACCTCGCGCCACGTCGACGGCCTGTCGGAGGCGCTGAAGTTCGGGCTGGAGGAAAAGCCGCGGCTGGTGCACCGGCTGGACAAGGACACCTCGGGGGTTCTGGTGCTGGCGCGTAACCGCAAGGCGGCGCAGGCGCTGACGGCCGCCTTCCGCCACAAGAGCACGCGCAAGATTTACTGGGCGCTGGTGGCAGGCGTGCCGACGCCCTACCTCGGCGAGGTCAAGACCGGGCTGGTGAAGGCCCCGGGCCACGGCAAGGGCGGCGAAGGCGAGAAGATGATCAACGTGCATCCGCGCGACATCGCCGACACGCCCGGCGCCAAGCGCGCGCATACAGTCTATGCGACGCTGTACCGGGTGGCGAGCCGCGCCGCCTGGGTGGCGATGGAGCCCATCACAGGCCGCACCCATCAGCTGCGCGCGCATATGTCGGGCATCGGGCATCCGATTGCCGGCGATGGCAAATACGGCGGCTCGGGCCAGGAGAACCTGGGCGATGGCTGGGGCGCGCGGTTTGGCGGGGTGATCTCCAAGAAGCTGCACCTGCACGCGCGCCGCATGGTGTTCGAACACCCGGTGAGCCGCAAGAACGTGACCGTAGTGGCGCCGCTGCCGGCGCATATGAAGGAAAGCTGGGAGACCTTCGGCTGGAGCGAGGACCTGGCGGCGGACGATCCTTTCGAGGATCTGCAGTGAGCGGGCCCCTGCGGCTCATCCTGTTCGACGTCGACGGCACGCTGGCGGACAGCCAGGCCGCGATCACCGGCGCGATGGCCGCAGCTTTCGGCGGCGCCGGTCTCGCCGTGCCGCCGCGCGAGGCGATCCTGTCGATCGTCGGGCTGTCGCTGCCCCTGGCAATGCGGGTGCTGGCCCCGGAGCAGGACGCGCCGGTGCTGGATGCGCTGGTGGAGGGATACAAGACCGCTTACATGCAGGCGCGCGAGGCGGCAGGTGCAGGGCATACGCCGCTGTTTCCCGGCGCGCGCGAAGTGCTGGCGGAGCTGAACGCGGTGCCGGAATACCTTCTGGGCGTTGCCACCGGAAAATCCGCGCGTGGTTTCGATGCGCTTGCGGCCTCCCATGGACTCGACTGTTTCGTGACCCGGCAGGTGGCGGATCACCACCCTTCGAAACCGCATCCGGCGATGATCGAAGCGGCGATGGCGGAAACCGGGGTGGATCGCGCAAGCACCGTGATGATCGGCGACACGCGGTTTGACATCGAGATGGGCAGGGCGGCGGGCGTGACCACCATTGCCGTTCCCTGGGGCTATCATCCGGCAGAGACATTGGGCGCCGATTTCCTGATCCGCAGCTTTGCGGAGCTGCGTCCGCTGCTGGCAAATATCTGGAAGGCATGAGCGATGAGCGAGTGGAAGCAAAAGCGGTTCTGGAAACAGGTGACGGTTGCCGAGGCCGGCAGCAGCTTTGCGGTGGAACTGGACGGCCGCCGGGTGAAAACCCCGGCCAAGGCGCCGCTGGCGGTGCCGACGCGCGCAATGGCGGAGGCGATCGCGGCGGAATGGAACGCGCAGGGCGAATCGGTTGACCCCCACGCGATGCCCTGCACCCGCTCGGCCAATGCCGCGATTGACAAGGTGACACATCAGCACGGCGAAGTGGCCGCCATGCTGGCCGAATACGGCGACACCGATCTCTTGTGCTACCGCGCCGCCGCGCCGGAGGAACTGGCCCGGCGCCAGGCCGCGGAGTGGGACCCGGCGCTGGACTGGGCGGAAGCGGCGCTGGGCGCCCGGCTGCTGCCGCGCGAAGGAGTCTTGCACGCCGCCCAGGATCCGGCGGCGCTGGAGACCCTGGGCGGCAAGGTGCATGCGCTGGCCCCGTTCCAGCTGGCGGCTTTCCATGATCTGGTAGGGATTTCCGGCTCCTTGGTGCTGGGGTTTGCCGCGGCTGAGGGCTGGCGCAGCGCGGACGAGATCTGGCAGCTGTCGCGTCTGGATGAGCGCTGGCAGGAAGAACAGTGGGGCGTGGACGAGGAAGCTGCCGCCGCCGCCGCGGTGAAACGGCGGGAATTCCTGCATGCGGAGCGCTTCTTCCGCCTGTCCTGAAAAGACCAGAAATTTCAAAGCTTCGGCGGCTGGGGCAAGATTGCTGCCGGGGCGTATGACCGTGCGTTATCCGGTCATCGAATTTCCTGATACCATACTTGACGTTTGCTGATGAATGCGCCCAAACTTGGCCTCGGATCAGGGGGAAGCCCCTGTTCAGTCTGAGTTCCGGCGGGCAAGCGTCGGCAAATAAGAACCGCCGGACAGGCGGGCCATCAGGAAGAGGTAAATATGAAAAAATCCGTGTTTTTGGGCGCTGTGACCGTGGCCGGTCTGGCGGCTGGCGCTGCAGCTGCGGGCACGCTGGATGACGTGAAGGCGCGCGGCAAGCTGAACTGCGGCGTGACTACCGGCCTGGTCGGCTTTGCGGCCCCGAATGCGAATGGCGAATGGGAAGGCTTCGACGTTGCGGTCTGCCGCGCCGTGGCAGCGGCTGTGCTGGGCGACTCCACCGCGGTGGAATTCGTGCCGACCACCGGCAAGACCCGCTTCACCGCGCTGGCGTCGGGCGAGATCGACATGCTGGCCCGCAACACCACCTGGACGTTCTCCCGCGACGTCGACCTGAAGTTCGAATTCACCGGCATCAACTACTACGATGGCCAGGGCTACATGGTGCCGAAGGAGCTGGGCGTGTCCTCGGCCAAGGAACTGGACGGCGCCACCGTCTGCATCCAGACCGGCACCACCACCGAGCTGAACCTGGCGGACTTCTTCCGCTCCAACAACATCAGCTACGAGCCGGTGCCGATCGAGACCAACGCCGAAGCGCAGCAGCAGTATCTGGCGGGCGCCTGTGACGTCTACACAACCGACGCCTCCGGCCTGGCCGCGACCCGCGCCACCTTCGACGATCCGTCGGCACATGTGATCCTGCCGGAAATCATCTCGAAAGAGCCGCTCGGCCCGCTGGTCCGCCATGGCGACCATGAGTGGGGCGATGTGGTCCGCTGGACCCTGAATGCGCTGGTCGCAGCCGAAGAGCTGGGCGTCACCTCGACCAACATCAACGAAATGGCAGCCGGCACCGACAACCCGGAAATCAACCGCCTGCTCGGCGCCGAAGGCACCCTGGGCGAAATGCTGGGCCTGTCCAACGACTGGGCCAAGAACGCCATCTCGGCGGGCGGCAACTACGGTGAGATCTTTGCCAAGAACATCGGCGAAGACACTCCGATCGGCCTGGCCCGCGGGTTGAACGCCCAGTGGACCGACGGCGGCCTGCTGTACTCGCCGCCGTTCCGTTAAATCAACCACCGGGAGGGGCGCGGGACAATCCTGCGCCCTTTTCCTATCGTCCAAAAGAATCTCCGGATTGCTGCGGAGCGGTGGCCAACACCGCCAGGACAGACCTCCGGAGCCAGGGGATCACACCTTATGTCCACTCTTACTGACCCACCAAAGGAGCAGTTCCGGCTGTCCATGCTCCTTTACGATACCCGTTACCGCTCGGCCACGATTCAGGTCATTGCGATGATCGGGTTCATGCTTCTCGCTGCCTGGCTGATCAACAACACGATCCAGAACCTCGCGGCGCAGGGCAAGGCTTTCGAATTCGGCTTCTTCACGGAGCCGGCCAGTTATGACATCAACCAGCGCCTGCTGGACTACACCTCGCGCGACAGCCATCTGCGTGCCGCCCTGCTGGGGCTTTTGAACACACTGGTGGTGGCCGTCCTCGGCTGCATCACCGCAACCATCCTCGGCGTCGTTATCGGCGTGCTGCGGCTGTCGTCGAACTGGCTGGTGGCGCGGCTGATGACGGTCTATGTGGAAGTCTTCCGCAACGTGCCGGTGCTTCTGTGGATCGTCTTCGTGATGGCGGTGCTGATCGAGACGCTGCCGGCGCCGCGGGCGTTCCGCGGCGAGAACCCCGAAGCGGTGATGAACCTGGGCGACACCGTGGCGGTGACCAACCGCGGCGTCTACATCCCCGAGCCGCTGTTCTCGCGGCCGCTGGGCGACGTGCATCTGCTCGGCGACAGCTCGCTGCGTTTCGACGTGAGCCTGGACCTGGTGGCAATCCTCGTGGTGCTGGGGCTGGGGCTGTTTGTCTCCCGCAAGATCCGCCAGCGCGCCGACCGGCTGCAAGCCTCCACCGGCGTGCGGCCCAGGACCTGGCATGTGCGGACCGCGGTCATTGCGGTGCCGATGCTGGTGCTGCTGGCGGCGCTCGGCTTCCACCTTGGCTACCCGGAACTGAGGGGCTTCAACTTCCAGGGCGGCACCCACCTGCGCAACTCTCTGATTGCGCTGTGGCTGGCGCTGTCGCTTTATACCGCGGCCTTCATCGCAGAGATTGTGCGCGCGGGCATCCTGGCGATCTCCACCGGCCAGACCGAGGCCGCCGCGGCGCTGGGCCTGCGCTCCAACCGGATCATGCGGCTGGTGATTCTGCCGCAGGCGCTGCGGGTGATCATCCCGCCGCTGATCTCCAACTACCTGAACCTGACCAAGAACTCCTCGCTGGCGATTGCCGTGGGTTACATGGACATCACCGGCACCCTGGGCGGAATCACCATGAACCAGACGGGACGCGAGCTGGAATGTGTTCTGCTCTTGATGCTCGTTTACCTGGCGATCTCGCTGACCATCTCGGCAGTGATGAACTGGTACAACGAAGCCGTGAAGCTGAAGGAGCGCTGAGATGAGCGGCACCCATGCACACACCGTCGCCTATGTCCGCGACACCATGCTCCCCGAACAGGAGCCGCCCGCATCCGAGGTCGGCGCCGTCGGCTGGATGCGCCATAACCTCTTCTCCTCCTGGCTGAACACGGTTCTGACCCTGGCCTCGATTGCGGCGATCTACTACGTGCTCGCCGCAGCGCTGCCGTGGCTGCTGTCGCCGACCTGGGACGGCACCTCGCTCAACAACTGCCGCGAGACACTGGCGGCAGCCGGGCACGGCGATGCCCATGGCGCCTGCTGGGGCGTCATCAAGGAACGCTGGATTCAGCTGATCTTCGGCTTTTACCCCAGCCATCTCTACTGGCGCCCGATTGCGGCCTTCCTGCTCCTTGGCCTGGCCCTGGCGCCAGTGCTGTTTTCGGACAAGATGCCGTCCAAACTGCTGTATTTCTCGGCGCTTTATCCGTTCATCTTCCCTTGGCTCTTGTGGGGCGGCACCATTTGGGCCCCGTTTGCGGCGCTGGCGGGCTTTGTGATCGGCGGGCTGGTGTTCAAACTGATCTCCGAACAGCTAAGCACGCTCTTCGGGATCATCCTGGCGGTTGCCGCGGCGCTCTTGTGGTGGCTGGTTCTGTCGGGCTACGTGGTGGGCGCGCTGGAGTCGATCCTGCCTATCGGCATTGAGCCGGTCGACAGCCGCAAGTTCGGCGGCTTCATGCTGTCGGTCACCATCGGCGTTGTCGCCATCGCCTGCTCGCTGCCGATCGGCGTGGTGCTGGCGCTGGGGCGGCAGTCGGACCTGATGATTGTCAAATACATCTGCGTCGGCTTCATCGAGTTCATCCGCGGTGTGCCGCTGATTACGCTGCTGTTCGTGGCATCGACCCTTCTGAACATCTTCATGCCGCCAGGCACGGATTTCGACATCATCCTGCGGGTGCTGATCATGGTGACGCTGTTTGCCTCGGCCTATATGGCCGAAGTGATCCGCGGCGGCCTGGCGGCGCTGCCGAGGGGCCAGTACGAGGGCGCCGACAGCCTCGGCCTCAACTACTGGCAGGCGCAGCGGCTGATCATCATGCCGCAAGCACTGAAGATCTCGATCCCCGGCATCGTGTCGACTTTCATCGGGGTGTTCAAAGACACCACGCTGGTCTCGATCATCGGGCTCCTCGATCCCCTGGGCCTCTCCAATGCCATCCGGGCGGACGCCGACTGGAACGGCATCGTCTGGGAACTCTACGGCTTCATCGCCCTGATGTTCTTCGTCTTCTGCTTCTCCATGTCCCGCTATTCCATGTATCTGGAGCGCAAGCTTCAGACTGGCCACCGTTAAGGAGTTCAACACATGTCTGAACTTATGACCGACCGCGCAATCGACCGCTCCAAGATGCAGGTGAGCGACAAGGTTGCCATCGAAATCACCAACATGAACAAGTGGTTCGGTTCGTTTCACGTGCTGCGCGACATCAACCTGACGGTGAACCAGGGCGAGCGCATCGTGATCGCAGGACCTTCCGGCTCGGGCAAGTCCACCCTGATCCGCTGCCTCAACGCGCTGGAGGAACACCAGCAGGGCAAGATCGTGGTGGATGGAACCGTCTTGTCGAACGACCTCAAGAATATCGACAAGATCCGCTCCGAAGTCGGGATGGTGTTCCAGCACTTCAACCTGTTCCCGCATCTGAGCATCCTGGAGAACTGCACCTTGGCCCCGATCTGGGTGCGCAAGACGCCCAAGAAGGAAGCGGTGGACCGGGCGATGCATTTCCTCGAAAAGGTGAAGATCCCCGATCAGGCCCACAAGTACCCGGGCCAGCTTTCGGGCGGGCAGCAGCAGCGGGTGGCGATTGCGCGCTCGCTCTGCATGATGCCGCGCATCATGCTGTTCGACGAGCCGACCTCGGCGCTTGACCCCGAGATGATCAAGGAAGTGCTCGACACGATGATCGAACTGGCCGAAGAGGGCATGACCATGCTCTGCGTGACCCACGAGATGGGCTTTGCCCGCCAGGTCGCCAACCGGGTGATCTTCATGGATGCGGGCCAGATCGTGGAGCAGAACGAGCCGGAAGAGTTCTTCAACAACCCCAAGAGCGAACGCACCAAACTGTTCCTCAGCCAGATCCTGGGCCACTGAGTCCACGGCCGCGGCCGGATTAATCGCAAGGTCCCCGGGAGAAATTCCGGGGGCCTTTTTCGTCAGGCGCCGACCGCCGGGTTGAAACGCATCCGGATTTCGGGATGGCCGAAGAAGGCGTTCATGCGCTGCTCCACCACGGTAAAGCCATAGCGGCGGTAGAACCGCAGGGCGCGCCGGTTCCCGGTAAAGACGTCGAGCTCCAGCCGCGCACGGCGTGTAAGCGCATGATCCAGAAGCGCGCGCCCAAGCCCCCGGCCCTGCGAGTCCGGCAGCACGAACAGCCCGCCTGCCTCCTCACCGATGAGGGCGATGAAGCCGGCGGGCGTTCCGCCGGGACAGGCAAGCCAGGTCTCCGCCACAGGCAGGAAGCTCTCGCGGATCATGGTCTCGGCCTGGTCCGTCTTTTCCGCTGAAAGGAAGGGGTGCGCAATTGCGCTGGCTGTGCGCCAGATGTGAAGAACCCGCTCCTGATCGGATGGGGCGTAGGGTCTGATCATTGTCAGCTGTTCCCGCAAAGAGGCCGCACGGACTGAAATCACATGTGCAGCAGATGTCGTGGGATCTTGGACCGCACCCTTCAAGCCGCCCGCGGATGGCTGCGGGCGTTTCGCGTTTCAGGAATGCGTGGCGGCGCCGAAGCGCCCCGGTCAGCGGGACATCAAATCTCCTGGGTTCCGCGGTCAGCCTAGACGCATGGGACCCGGCTGGGCAAGCGCGGCGCTCACTCGCCCAAAAGCTCCCGCGGCACCGTGAAATCCACAGCAGTGCCGCTGCTCCAGGTGAGATCAGCCCAGTTGCTGATCGCAAACTCCGCAATCAGCGTGGCTCCGGTCGGGAAATCGTCGAACCGCGCATGGCCGGGCGGGTGGGCGACGACGGTATGGGCGAAGGCCGCGACACCGGGGTTATGGCCGATCAGCATGACCCGCGGGTGCTCCGCCTGGCGCAGCACCTTCAGGATCATGTCTGAACTCGCCATATAGAGCCGCTCGGTGAAAGCCACGGGCGCTTCCAGGTCCATCAGCTCCCAGGTCTCCCGGGCCCTGAGCGCCGAGGAGGCGATAACCTGCTCCGGCACATGGCCTGTATCGCGCAGCCAGGCGCCAATAGCCGGAGCGGAGCGGCGGCCGCGTTTGTTCAGCGGCCGGGCGTGATCGCTGGGCACATTGGTATCCCAGGCGGATTTGGCGTGGCGGGTGAGGATCAGGGTGCAGGTCATCGCGGATGAAAATACCTCATGTGATGCGCGCTCTGCGCAGGATCGCGGCCGGAGGCCCGGCTGAGCGGGCAGGCCCGCCGTGCCAGGCAGCCCCCGTCCATGCACTCCCGGCCCGCGGCGCGGCTGAGATGCGCATGACACGCGGCCAGGTCATAGGGCTCGTCTGCCGCCAGCGCCCCGGCCGGGCAGGCGCTCAGACAGGGGCGGGCAGCGCAGCTTTGGCAGGGCGAGTCTGCCAAAGGCGGTGGCGGTATGTCAAATTCCGCTTCGAAGTGCAGTGCTGCCCGGTAGGAGAGCATCATCCCGGCTGCATCATGCACCAGCATCCGCACCGGCGAGACAAAGGCCCGCCCGGAGGCCAGCGCCCAGGCAACAAACGGCGCAAAAGGCGGCCCGCCAAAGGGGAAATGCGCGGTGGCGCCCAGCTCCGCCGCCAGCGCCTGTCCGATGCGGCGCGACCAGCGGTCTACTGGATCGGGTGCCCCGCCGCGGTACTCGGGGGCAGCCGTCAACGCGGGCCAGAACGCAGGGCCGCTGCCAAGCAGCAGCAACGTGCCCCGGTCCGGATAACTCAGCCCATGGCGCGCCGGGTGCAGCGCTCCTAAAACGATAAGCCCGGCCGCCGCCGCCGCGGCCTCCGCTCGGGCGAAGTTTCCGGCAGGCGAAAGGGGCAGGGCGGTATCGGGCATGTTTGCACTCCTGGCTCGGCGCTGATGCGCCCAGCCTAGCCGGCCGGCACGCGGCCGGACCCGCGCAAAAGCGTCCGCGTCTGGCCACTCCGCGCCGCCTCTCCTCAGTAGCGGCGGAACGGCAGCAGCAGGCTCCAGACCAGCCGCGCGGGCCGCCCGTCCTGCCAGGTGAGCCCGACGGTCATGCCGCCGTGACCATTTCCGGGCCGGGCGCGGTAGGTTCTGAACAGCCGGTCCCAAAGCGACAGCGCAAAGCCATAGTTGCTGTCATGCTCGGCGCGCTGAACCGAGTGGTGCACCCGGTGCATGTCGGGTGTCACCAGCACCAGCCGCAGCCAGCCGTCCACCCGCGCAGGCAGCCGCAGGTTGGCATGGGTGAACAGCGCGGTGCCGCTCAGCAGGATCTCAAACAGAACCACCGCCAGAACCGAGGCTCCCAGCAGGTATACCAGCCCGATCTTCACCAGCATCGACAGCGCAATCTCCACCGGATGAAAGCGTACAGCCGTGGTCACATCCATGTCGCGGTCGGCATGGTGCACCCGGTGCAGCCGCCACAGCAGCGGTATCTTATGGGTGATCACATGCTGCCCCCAGATCGCGAAATCCAGAATCAGCACCGCCAGCAGCACCTCCAGCCAGCCGGGCCAGTCCAGGCGGTTGAAAAGTCCCGCCCCGCGCGCCGCCGCATCCAGCGCCGCCCCCGCCGCCAGCAGCGGCAGGCCTAGGGCCAACAGCCGAAGCATCACCGTGTTCAGCACTGAAATCGACAGGTTGGTCAGCCAGCGCCGCCCGCGCGGCAGGCAGCGCCGCCGCCGCGGTGCCCATGCTTCGGCCCCGGCAAAGAGGCCGAAGAGCACCAGAAAGATGGCCAGGCGGATCAGGCTTTCATGTTCCATCCATTCAGAAACACGCATCCAATACCGGATAGCAAGCCCGCCACGGCGGCGCCGCAACTTTTTGACCGGAAATACCCCGGGGTGAATTGGCCGGAAGGCCAAGAGGGGCAGCGCCCCTTCAGCCCCTCCCGCCGCTCAAGCCCGGATCATCGACCCGGCGCCGTGGTCGGTGAACAGTTCCAGCAGCACCGCATTCTGCACCCGGCCGTCAACGATGGTGCAGGCCCGGACGCCGTTGCGCACCGCGTCCAGTGCGGTTTCGGTCTTGGGGATCATGCCGCCCGCGATCACGCCGCTCGCCGTCATCTCCTCGACATCGGCCGCCTTCAGCTCGGTCACCACTTCGCCGCTGCCGTTCTTCACGCCGGCAACGTCGGTCAGCAGCAGCAGCCGGTCCGCGGTCAGCGCCTTGGCAATCGCCCCCGCCGCGGTGTCGCCGTTGATGTTGAAGGTCTCGCCGCCGCGGCCCGCGCCGATCGGGGCGATCACCGGGATCATGTCCTTCTCGAACAGACCGTACAGCACCTTCGGGTCCATCTCGGCCGGCGCGCCGACAAAGCCCAGGTCGGGATCGGCCTGGTCGCAGGTGATGAGGTTGGCATCCTTGCCCGAGAGCCCCACCGCGCGGCCGCCCTGGCGGTTGATCGCCTGCACGATGCGCTTGTTCACAAGCCCCGACAGCACCATCTCCACCACTTCCATAGTGGCGGCATCGGTCACCCGCTTGCCGTTCACAAAATCCGACTTGATCTCTAGCTTTTCCAGCATCTTGTTGATCATCGGCCCGCCGCCGTGGACGATCACCGGGTTCACCCCGACCTGGCGCATCAGCACGATGTCGCGGGCGAAGGTCTCCATCGCCTCGTCACTGCCCATGGCGTGGCCGCCCAGCTTGATGACGACAATCGCCCCGGAGAAGCGCTGCAGGTAGGGCAGGGCGCTTGACAGGGTCTCGGCTGTGGCAATCCAGTCGCGGTTCATGGTCTGTTTCTTCATCGCTTGGGTCCCTTTGACAGGCTGTGTTACGCCTTTCCGGCGGCTCTGCCAAGGAAGGCGGCTGTTGCGCCGTTGCAGCCGCCTGCATGACTGCTAGGCTGTGGCGCGAATGTCATCCTATCGGGGAGCCCCGTGCCATGCGCCAGAAAACCCTGCTGCTGACCGGCGCCAGCCGCGGCATCGGCCACGCCACCGTGCGCCGCTTCAACGCCGGGGGCTGGCGGGTCATCACCTGCTCGCGCCTTCCGTTTCCCAAGGAATGCCCCTGGGGCGGCGGGGAGGAGAACCACGTGCGGCTGGACCTCTCCGACCCGGCGGGCACGATCAACGCGGTGGGCGAGATCCAGGAGCGGCTGGACGGCAAGCTCGATGCTTTGGTGAATAATGCGGGCATCTCTCCGAAGGGGCCGGAGGGAGAGCGGCTCAATACCCTCAACACCGACCTTCTGGACTGGGGCAAGGTGTTTCACGTGAATTTCTTCGCCTCGGTGGTGCTGGCACGCGGGCTGAAGGACGAGCTGGCCGCGGCCAAAGGCGCGGTGGTCAACGTGACCTCGATCGCGGGCAGCCGGGTGCATCCCTTTGCGGGCGCCGCCTATGCCACCTCCAAGGCAGCGCTGGCGGCGTTGACGCGGGAGATGGCGCATGACTTCGGACCAATGGGCGTGCGCGTGAATGCCATCGCCCCGGGCGAGGTCGAGACCGCAATCCTCAGCCCCGGCACCGAGGAGATCGTCGAGAAACTGCCGCTACAGCGGCTGGGCCAGCCCGAGGAGGTGGCGGCGGCGATCTATTTCCTGTGCTCACCGGACAGCTCCTATATATCAGGTGCCGAGATCGAGGTGAACGGCGCCCAGCACGTATAGTGCCCGGAAAGCGTTTAGCCGGGCCGGGCAGGATCACCGGGCCTATTGCGCTTCGCTCGCCGCGCGTTTCAGAAACGGCACGCCGGCAAGCAGCGACAGGTCGAAGACCAGCACCGCCAAGAGCGCAAGCGCCGTCAGCGGGAAGAGCAGGGAAACCATCAGCGAAATCAGCGCCGGCGCTTGCCAGAACGGCAGGCCGCGCGGCTTGGGCGGCGCGGGACGGGCGGCGGATCAGCCACATGACGACGCCCGAGAGGCAGACAAAGATCACCGCGAAACAGAACAGCACGTTCAACACGAAGTTCCAGCCGCCCATCCGCCCCATGTGAAAAGGAACGCCAAGCGCCATAGCCTTGCCCGCCCAGGGGTAATCTCCGTATCTCGCATCAGCCAGGATCTTGCCGCTGTGCCGGTCCACGGGCGCCGTGCGGTCCGAGAAGGGCTCATCGGAATCACTGCTCATGCGGTCGCGGCTGAGGGTCCAGACGCCGGTCTCGCCGGACGGATAGGCCGGACGGAAGCGGCCCTCTATCCCCAGCGCGCGGCCCCCACAGGTACGGACCGCTCAGCACCAGAACGATGCCAAGGCCCGCGGCGATCTCGATCAGACGGTTGCCGGTGCCGCCGATGAGCAGGCTGGAATGGAAGTTGCCGGCCAGATCGTACCAGCCGGCGCGGCGGTCCCAGGTCTCCAGCACCTTGCCGGTGTACTGGTTGAGCGCCACCAGGCTTTGTCCGTCTTCGGTCTTCACGCGGAACACGGTGACCAGACCGGGGGCCTTGGAGCCGATCCATTCGGCGATGATTCCCGGCCGGGCGGCCAGAACCGCGGCGGATTGTTCGGCGATGCTGAGTTCACTGCTGCAAGATCAGAAGTGTCAGCGAAGATCAGGAGAGTGCGGGCGGCCGCGGGTGTCGTAGCGGCCGTGGAACCCGGCGCTGTGACGGGTGAAGGCTTCGCGCTCGAAGCGCGCCGCTAGCGCCGCGGCGGGAGCGGGCAGAAGCCGTGCTTCGGGTAAAAGGGCGCTTGCCGGGATCGCCGGGAAGGGACAGCTGCGGTCCCCGGCCTCATGCGGTGCCCCGGTCAGGCTGCCGTCGCCGCCGGGGCCAAGGTCGGCCCAGGTCTCCACCATGCTGCCGCCAGTACAGGTCACCATCAGCATCTTGCCGTCCGCTGCCGGCGCAGGCATTCAGCCGGCCGGGATCAGCCCGGCCACGGCCAGGGCGGTCGCCAGCAGGGCGGAAGACAGGCGCCGCAGCACGGTGAGAGGGGACTCAGAGGTTTGCGATGATCGCGCGCAGTGTCGCGATGCCGTCGCCTTTTTCCGAGGAGGTCAGCACGATCTCCGGATAGGCGGCGGGGTGTTTGGCCAGCGCGCCGCGAGCCTGCTCCAGCACCTTGCCGCGGTCCTTCTCCTTCACCTTGTCGGCTTTGGTCAGCACGCATTGGAAGGTGACGGCGGCGCTGTCGAGGAGCTTCATGATCTCCTCGTCGACCTTCTTCACCCCGTGGCGGCTGTCAATCAGCACAAAGGCGCGGCGCAGCGAGACGCGGCCCGAAAGATACTGCTTCAGCAGCTTCTGCCATTTCTCCACCACCGGCAGCGGCGCATTGGCATAGCCATAGCCGGGCAGGTCGACGAGATAGAGCTCCGGACCTTGGGTGAAGAAGTTGATCTCCTGCGTGCGCCCCGGCGTGTTGGAAGCGCGCGCAATCGCCTTTGTGCCGGTCAGCGCGTTGATCAGGCTCGACTTGCCGACGTTGGAACGGCCGGCAAAGCAGATCTCCACCCGGTCGGCGGGCGGCAGCCCGTTCATCGCCACCACGCCCTTGAGAAACTCCGTCTCGCCTGCAAACAGCTTGCGGCCCTTCTCGGCCGAGAGCTCATCCGGCGCGTCGGCCAGGGGAAATTGCATCTGCATCACAGCACCTTCACCGTATCGCCGAGGCGGATCTCGCCGCCCCGGACCACTTCGCCATAGACCGAGAAATCCTGATGGCCCCAATTGTCCTGCAAGGTCTTCAGCGTGTCCGCATCCCGCTCGCCCGTCTCAGGGTTGGCGGTGGTTGCGAGGCACCGGCGCGCCCGCTCGCGAATTCCAAAGACCGCGCCGCCAATCTGAACCTCGCGGCCCAGCAGCTCGTTTTCGGCCCAGGCCTCGCCCAGATCGAACCAGATGTTGCCGCGCCAGCGCTCGGGCGACAGCTCAAGACCGATTGCCTGCTCTACCGCGCGGTGCGTTGCCCAATTGCAGAGCGAAACCGAAGGGAAGGGCGTGTCGGTCAGGCCGCGGCCGGGAACCCGCACGATGCGGGCAGACGCCGCGCGGCCCGAAGGCGTCAGCGGCTTCTCCCACTCCAGAAAGCGCGGCAGGTCCGCCGGGTCTTCGGGGTCAAAACGCAGGTCAGGCCGGTCCGGGTGCGACAGTGCCAGCTCGCCGGTTGCGTCATCCAGCCGGGCGCGGATCGCCATCAGCTGAGGCGCCTTGGCGCCGCGGGTGAAATTGGCACAGGGCACCCACTTGCTGCCATCGGCTTGCGAGGCCTCATGCGCCACTGCCCAAACACGATCGCCGGGCATGGTCTGCCCGGCGGTCAGGGTTACTTTCTCCAGCGCTTCCTGCCCGTGCGATTTGAGCGGGTGGCGCCAGATGTCCGTAACGGTGTGCGTCATTTCGGGTCCGCCTTAGGCTTCTTCTTGAAGCCCGACTTGATGTTGCCGAACACGTCCGGCCTGTAGCCGTGGCTGCGCATGATCAGGTACTGCTGGGTGAAGGTGATCGTGTTGTTGGCAATCCAGTAGACCACCAGGCCGGAGGCAAAGCCGCCGAGCATGAACATGAACACCCAGGGCATCCAGGCAAAGATCATCTGCTGGGTCGGATCGGTCGGCGCCGGGTTCAGCTTCTGCTGCAGCCACATGGAGACGCCCAGCAGGATCGGCAGGATGCCGATGAACACCAGCGCCAGGATGCTTTCCGGTGCCGGAGGAGCGATGGGCAGCAGGCCGAACAGGTTCATGATCGAGGTCGGGTCCGGCGCGCTGAGGTCCTGGAACGGCCCGAAGAAGGGCGCGTGGCGCAGTTCCAGCGTGACGAAGATCACCTTGTAGAGCGAGAAGAAGATCGGGATCTGGATCAGGATCGGCAGACAGCCCGCGGCGGGGTTCACTTTTTCCCGCTTGTAGAGCTCCATCATCTCCTTCTGCATCCGCTGGCGGTCGTCGCCCGCGCGCTCCTTGAGTTTCTCCATCTCCGGCTGCAGTTCCTTCATCTTCGCCATCGAGGCGTAGGATTTGAAGGCCAGCGGGAAGACCAGGATCTTGATCAGCACGGTGAGGCCGATGATCGCCCAGCCCATGTTGCCGATCAGCGCGTTCAGCCAGTGCAGCACCGCGAACATCGGCTTGGTCAGGAAGAAGAACCAGCCCCAGTCGATCGAATCGAGGAAACCTTCGATGCCCGATTTCTCGTAAGCACGAATGGTCGCCCATTCCTTGGCGCCGGAAAACAGCATGGTGCTGACTTCAGCGGTCTCGCCTGCCGCGACACTCATCGTGGGCAGCACCACGTCGGTCTGGTAGATCTCGCGGCGCGGGTCGAACTTAGTGAGCGAGCGGAAGCTCTGGCCCGGCGCGGGGATCAGGGTCGACATCCAGTAGTGATCGGTGAAGCCGATCCAGCCGTTGGTCTCGACCTGGCGCACCTCGGACAGCGAGCCGTCGCGCGGATCGGGGTCGAAATCGGCGATGTCGTCATAGTCGATCTCGGCCAGTTCGCCATCTGCCATGCCGACGACGCCTTCGTGCAGGATGAAGAAGTTCTTCAGGTTTTCCGGCTCGCCATGGCGCGCGAGCGTGCCGTAAGGCGCCAGCGAAACGCTGTTGCCGGAGGTGTTTGTGACCGACTGGGTGACCGTGAACATGTAGTCCTGGTCGACCGAAACAGTGCGCGCGAACGTCAGCCCCTTGCCGTTGTCCCAGGTCAGCGTCACCGGGCTGCCGGGGGTCAGGGTGGCGTTCTCTTCGGCGCGCCACAGAGTGTTGGCCCCAGGCACATCGCCCGGTGCCAGCCCGGCACCCGCTGCCCAGCCGTAAAGCGCGTAATAGGCATGCGGCTCGCCTGCGGGCCTCAGCAGTTTGACGATCTCGGCATTCTCTTCGATCGACACCCGGTAGTCCTTCAGCGACAGATCGTCGATCCGGCCGCCGCGCAGCGAGATGCTGCCTTTGATCCGCGGGGTGTCGATGGCAACGCGCGCGGCCTCCTCGCCAGCCGCGGCTTCCGCTGCGGGGGCGGAGCCTGCCTCGGCCTCAGCGGCGCTTGGCGCGGCGGCGGTGCGGCTTTCCGGGACGGTTTCGCTGATCGCGGTCTCCGGCGCCTGTTCCGGTTCCGGCGGCGGGAAAACGACGTACCAGCCGAGGATCACCAGAAAGCTGAGTGCGGTTGCAAGAATGAGATTTTTGTTCTGATCGTCCATTGGGGACTGCCACCTCGTGCATAGTATGACAGGTGGGGTTCAACAGACGTGGGCCGCAAAGGTCAAGCAGAATCGGGGCGCACAGGGACAGGAGCGGCGGCAGGGGCGGAGAGGGCGCAGGATCCCGGCGCCGGGTCCGGCACGACTTCCGGCACGGGGTCCCGCTGCAGCAGCGGGCTGATTCGGCGCGCCCTACGGCGTGCCGCGGCCGATGGCGGGGGCGTCCTGCAGGCGGGCCTGATGCGCGGCAATCCAGTCCAGCGTCTGGTCAAAGGGCATCGGGCGGCCGATGCCGAAGCCCTGCACGTGGCCGCAGCCCAGCTGCGAAAGGAGCGCATGTTCGCCCGCCGTCTCCACCCCCTCGGCAAGCGTATCGAGGTCGAGCTGCTCGGCCATGGTGAGGATTGCGGCGATCAGCTTCTGCTGGCTGGGGTCCTGGTCTGCTTTCATCACGAAGGAGCGGTCGATCTTGATGCGGGAGATGTTGAAGCGGCGCACCGCGGCGATCGAGGCATGGCCGGTGCCGAAATCGTCGAGGTCGATCTGGCAGCCCATCTCGCCAAGCGCGAGGATGTTTCGGGTGACGGCATCGTCAGGTTGGTCGGTCATCACGGTTTCGAGGATTTCCACCGTCAGCCGGCCCGGCGGCAGTTCGAAACGCTCTAGCTCCCAGCGGATCTGGTCGGCCAGCCCCGGGTTGCGCAGCTCCTGAGTGGCGAAGTTCACCCCGACGCGCGGCACCGCAACCCCGGCCGCGTCCCAAGCCTTGAGAGCCACCATGGAGTGGTAGAGCATCACCTGGCTCAGCCGCTCCATCAGCCCGGCTTCCTCCAGCGCGGGCAGGAAGGTGGAGGGCGGGATCAGGCCCTGGACCGGATGCGACCAGCGCGCCAGCGCCTCGAATCCCGAGACCCGTCCGGTATCGGTGCAGATCTGCGGCTGGAACCAGGGCTGGATCTGGCCGGTTTCCAGCGCGGCGGCGGCCTCCTCGCGCAGGTTGCTGCGGGCGGTGACACGTTCGGACATGTCGGCGGAATAGGCGCGGATGCTGGAGGCGCCATTGCTCTGCGCTTCGCCCAGGGCGGCGGCGGCTGCGGCAATCCAGTCCGTCGCCGCGGCGCCCGGCGCGCGGCTGCGCAGGCAGAAGCCGATCGAGCAGGAGACGTAAAGCGTGCTGCCATCCAGCGCCACCGGCTCCTCCACCGCGGCCTGCATGCGGCCGGCCATCTGGATACAGAGTTCGAGATCCAGCTGCATCACCGGGCCGAGGCAGACGGCAAAGCGGCTGTCGCCGATCCGGGCCACCACATCGTTGTTGCGCAGGATCGAGGCGATCTGTGCGCCGCAGTGGCGCATCACGCGGTCGCCCGCCTCCTGCCCGTGGCGGTCCGCCACATGCTTGTAGTCGTCGACATCCAGAATATAGAGCGCCGAGCGCAAGCCCGAAGCGGCGCTGTCGGCGTGGAGGCGGCTGGCAGCCTCTTCGAATCCCTCACGCAGGATCATGCCCGTAACTCCATCGCGCGGCTGGCCGGCAGGTGCGCGGCGCGTCAGCCCGCCTGCCGCGGCAATCATCAGCGGCGCGCCAAGTGCCACGATCAGCAGCGCGATCTCCCCGCCCAGCCAATAGGTGGCAAGCGTCAGGGCGGGCAGGAACGCCAGGCCGGGCGGCCCGAACAGGACCGGAGCAGCGGATTTCCGGATGCGCGCCAGGAGACCTGGACCCCTGTTTGTCATATTCAGACCTTTCGCCTGCAGCTTTCGTGCAGTCCGGAGATTAGGTCTGGGTCGTGACCCGGGAGTTAACGCAGCTTGGGGATTTCGGGATTTTCTTCTTCGTTTGCGCTTTTTTTGATTTCCAGCCCGGCGAAATCGAACAGTCCGGAGTCCAGCAGATGCGAGGGCCGCGCGTTCATCAGGGCGCGGAACATCACCTGGCGGCGGCCGGGGCTGTTTGATTCCCACTGGTCGAGAATCCCTTTCACCTGCTGGCGCTGCAACCCGTCCTGGCTGCCGCAGAGGTCGCAGGGGATGATCGGATAATTCATCGCGCGGGCGAACTTCCCGCAATCGGCCTCGGCCACATGGGCAAGCGGGCGGAAGACGAAGAGATCGCCCTCTTCGTTCACCAGTTTGGGCGGCATCGTGGCCAGACGGCCGCCGTGGAACAGGTTCATGAAGAAGGTTTCCAGGATGTCGTCCCGGTGATGGCCCAGCACCACGGCCGAGCAGCCTTCCTCGCGGGCGATCCGGTAGAGGTTGCCGCGCCGCAGCCTCGAACACAGGGCGCAATATGTGC
The DNA here is from genome assembly GCF_048820915.1 of Cribrihabitans pelagius. Lineage (NCBI taxonomy): Bacteria > Pseudomonadati > Pseudomonadota > Alphaproteobacteria > Rhodobacterales > Paracoccaceae > Cribrihabitans > Cribrihabitans pelagius. Next base: position 199,261 of record NZ_JBMERR010000007.1, read on the forward strand.
GCCCCTGCGGCACTTTATCCATCACGATGGAGTATGTGTCCTGATATTCGATCCGGTGCGGCACCTGCATCCGCTCCAGGAACTCCGGCAGCACCGTGGCCGGAAAGCCGGGCTGGCCCTGGTCGAGGTTGCAGGCCAGCAGGTCCACCGGCAGGAGGCCGCGCCACTTCAGCTCGTAAAGCACCGCCAGGAGCGTGTAGCTGTCCTTGCCGCCGGACAGGCAAACCAGCCATTTCGGCGTGCTGCCGTCCGCGCGCCGTTCGACCATGCCGTATTGCTCGACAGCCTCGCGCGTATAGCGCACGATTCGCTTCCTGAGCTTCTTGAACTCGGTGGTGGCGGGGGCCCCGGCAAACAGCGGGTGGATTTCGTCCAGATCATCATCAAGCATGCCGGCCCCGTAGCCGAGCGCGCGCGTTTTGCCAAGAAAAATCGGCGGTGCGGGCGCCCGCCCGTGGTGCGGGTGTCTGCCGTGCTTGTCAGACCTGCGCGTCAGTCCTGCCTGTCCGGCACCGGGTCGTAGCCGGCGCCGCCAAAGGGGTGGCAGCGTCCGATACGGCGGGCGGTGAGCCAGGCGCCTTTGATGGCCCCATGCTTCTCCAAGGCTTCCATTGCATAGGCCGAGCAGGTGGGCTGGTAGCGGCAATTGAAGCCGACCCAGGGGCTGAACAGCAGCCGGTAGGCGCGTACGGGCAGGGCAAAGATGTGGGCGAGCGGGGTCATGATGGGTAGATAGGGGCAGGGCGCCGATGCCGCAATGACGAACCCCGCGTGGCTTGTGCCGGCTTACTTGCCGTGGATCTGTTTCAGGGCGTAGATCAGGTCGCGTTTCAGCTCCTCGAAAGGACGCTGGGCCGTCTCAGCCGCGCGGCCGATCAGAACGTAGTCCCAGCCTGCCCGGCCATGCTCGGGCAGAATCATCCGCGCCGCCTCGCGCAGGCGGCGTTTGGCGCGGTTGCGGGCGACCGCGTTGCCGACTTTCTTGGAGCAGGTGAAGCCCATGCGGATACCGCCCTCGTCCTGGCGGTCACGGCCCTGGACCATCATCGCCTTGGTGCCCTGCTTGCGGGCGGGAGGGCGGGCGCAGGCGAGGAAATCACGGCGCTTGGCCATGACTTCGATCTTCGCTGCGTCAGATGCACAAACGGACACCGCCGGAGGCGTGTCCCCGCGGGCAGCGTTGCCGTCCTTGGGGGCCTCCGGCGGTGTCATGTCCGTCGACGCGGGAACTGAGCTTATGCGCTCAGTTCTTTCCGGCCGCGGGCGCGGCGGGCGTTCAGGATCTTGCGGCCTGCCTTGGTGGCCATGCGCGCACGGAAGCCGTGGCGGCGTTTGCGAACCAGGTTCGAAGGCTGATAGGTGCGTTTCATCGCTCCGGTCTCCAACTGTCATGCGGGTGCGGCGCGGAATCGCCCCCCGGGGTCTATCTCGAAGCCCGGTCTCTAGAAGGGAATAGCGCGCAAGTCAAACCCATTGGGGCAGGTTTTCCGGCCGATCTGCAACATTTCTGCCCAAAACGGTGGTGGAATGCCTTGATGCTGGGGCTGCCTGTAACATCAGACGCGCGAATCCGCAAAGCGGCTCACGATTGCCGCGCCGCTGATCAAGCAGCCGTGAACCGGGGCTGCGCGCCCTCGCACGGGGGCCATTTAACACGTAGCAAGCCAAACAAGCACACCCGGGTGCAGCTCGGGGCACCGATCAACAAGGGACCGGAAGGACGCATGACTGATTCCCCCAAACCCCGCGCCGGGGAGCGGCCCGGCCTGATCCGCTATCTGCCGCTGATTGCACTGCTGGCGGCGGCCCTGGCGGGCGCCGTGCTGTTGCGCGACTATCTGACCTTCGACACGCTGCGCGAACACCGGGAAGCGCTGGAAGCGTTCCGGGACCGGAATTTCCTCGGCATGGCGGCGATGTTCATGGCGGCCTACATTCTGATCGTGCTGTTCTCGCTGCCGGGGGCCACCGTGGCTTCGGTCACCGGGGGGTTCCTGTTCGGGCTGGCGGCGGGGACTGCGCTCAATGTGGTTTCGGCCACCATCGGGGCGGCGGGCATCTTTCTGGCGGCGCGCTGGGGGCTGGGGCGGACGCTGACGGCCAAGCTGGAGGCGGCCGAGGGGCGGATCGAGACCCTGAAGCACGGCCTGCGCGAGAATGAGGCCGAGGTGCTCTTGCTGCTGCGACTGGTGCCTGCGGTGCCGTTTTTTGCCGCCAACCTGCTGCCCGCGCTGGTCGGGGTGAAGTTCCGCACCTTCCTGTGGACTACGGCGCTGGGCATCATCCCCGGCGCTCTGGTATTCACCTGGATCGGCGTCGGGCTGGGCGAGGTCTTCAGCCGCGGCGGCGCGCCGGATCTGAGCCTGTTGTGGGAACCTTATGTGATTGGCCCGATTCTGGGGCTCTGCGGGCTGGCGGTGCTGCCGATCATCGTGAAGACTGTGCGCAGCAAGTCGCGCGGCACGCCGAAGGGCAAAAAGAGGGGTCAGTGAAGATGAGCCATATCAAATGCGATCTCCTGGTCATCGGAGCCGGGTCCGGCGGGCTGTCGGTGGCGGCGGGCGCCAGCCAGATGGGCGCCGATGTGGTGCTGCTCGAAGGCCACAAGATGGGCGGCGACTGCCTGAACTACGGCTGCGTGCCTTCCAAGGCGCTTTTGGCCAGCGGCAAGGCGGCCCATGCCCAGTCCCACGCGGCGGCCTTCGGCGTCGCGGACCAGGTGCCGCAGGCTGATTACGCCGCCGCCAAGGATCATGTGCATCAGGTTATCGAAACCATCGCCCCCGTCGACAGCCAGGAGCGCTTCGAAGGCCTGGGCGTCCGGGTGATCCGGGAATACGGTCAGTTCACCGGTCCGGAGGAGGTCGGGGCCGGCCCCTACCGCATCACTGCACGCCGCATCGTGATCGCCACCGGCTCCGCGCCGCTGGTGCCGCCCGTGCCGGGCCTGGACAAGGTGCCCTATGAGACCAACGAAACCCTGTTTGATCTGCGGGAGAAGCCGGACCACCTGCTGATCATCGGCGGCGGGCCTATCGGGGTGGAAATGGCGCAGGCGCATGTGCGTCTGGGCTGCAAGGTCACCGTGATCGAAGGCGCCCGCGCGCTGGGCACCGAGGACCCGGAAGCGGCGGCGCTGGTGCTGGAGCGGCTGCGCGAGGAAGGCGTGGAGATCGCCGAGGGGGCCCATGCCGCGGAGGTGCGCGGCAGCGCCGGCGCGGTGGAGGTCAAGGCCAAGGACGGCCGCCTGTTCAAGGGCTCGCACCTCCTGGTCGCGGTAGGGCGCAAGTCCAACACTGCCCGGCTGAACCTCGAGGCCGCGGGAATCGAGGCCACGGACAAGGGGATCAGGGTGGACAGCAACCTGCGCACCACCAACAGGAAGGTCTATGCCATCGGCGACGTGGCGGGCGGCATGCAGTTCACCCATCTGGCCGGCTACCATGCCAGCGTGGTGATCCGCTCGATCCTCTTCGGCCTGCCCTCCAAGGCCAAGACCAGCCATATTCCCCGCGTCACCTACACCGATCCGGAACTGGCGCAGGTCGGGCTGACCGAGGGCGAAGCCCGCGACGTGCACGGCGCGCATCTGGAAGTGGCGCGGTTCAGCTACGATCATAACGACCGCGCGATTGCCGAGCGCCGTTCGCATGGGTTCATCAAGGTGATGGTGGTCAAGGGCCGCCCGGTCGGGGTGACCATCGCGGGCCATCAGGCGGGGGAGCTGATCGGCCTGTGGTCTCTCGTGCTCGCCAATAACCTGAAGATGAGCCAGGTGGCTGCCATGGTGGCGTCCTATCCGACCATCGGCGAGGTGAACAAGCGGGCGGCGGGGGCCTATTTCTCGCCGCGTCTATTTGATAGTGAGTTGGTCAAACGCGCGGTGCGGCTGGTTCAGCGCTGGATTCCTTGAATATAGGGCTGGGGAATGCTCAACACGCTATCGGGGAGATTTCTGGTCCTGACCACGGTTTTCGTGATGCTGGCCGAAGTCCTGATCTTCGTACCCTCGATCGCGCGCTTCCGGCTCGATTACCTGTCCGACCGGCTGGAGCGGGCGCAGATTGCCTCCCTTGCGCTCTTGGCCGACGACATGCTGGACACCGACCTGGAGGCGGAGCTTCTGGAGAACGCAGGCGTCTTTAATGTGGTGCTGCGCCGCGACGAGATCCGCCAGCTGATGCTGGCTTCCCCCATCCCCCGGCCGATCGACGGCACTTACGATCTGCGCAACGCGGGGCCTTACGTGCTTATCCGTGACGCGATGCGGCGGCTGGTCACACCGCGCAACGAGATCATCCGCGTGATCGGCGCGCCGGTGCGCGATGCGGGCCTGCTGATCGAGGTCACGATGGAGACCGCGCCGCTCAGGGCGGCGATGCTCGACTACGGGGTGCGCATCCTGATCCTCTCGGCGGTGATCTCGGTGGTGACGGCGCTGTTGCTGTTTGCCGCGGTGCGAATCTTCCTGGTGAAGCCGATCAAGGGGGTGATCGGCTACATGCAGCGCTACGCCGCCGCGCCCGAGGACGCCCGCGGCATCATCCAGCCCAAGGCCGGCGTGGTGGAACTGCGCGAGGCGGAAGAAGCACTGATGAAGCTGCAGACCGAGCTCACCCATGCGCTGAAGCAGAAGGAGCGGCTGGCCCAGCTGGGCGGGGCGGTGGCCAAGGTGAGCCACGATTTGCGCAATATCCTGACTTCGGCGCAGCTCTTCACCGACCGGATCGAAGCCAGCCAGGATCCGCTGGTGCGGCGGCTGGCCCCGAAGCTGGTGAATTCCATCACCCGGGCGGTCTCCTTGTGCGAGGGCACCCTGGCGTTTGGCCGCGCCGAGGAGCCGGCCCCGGCCTTTGCCCATGTGAACCTGCACCAGATCGCGGGCGACATCGCAAGCAGCGAAGCGCTGGCGGCGGGTGAGGAGGGCGTCGAGATCCAAAGCGAGGTGCCGCCCGGCATGATGCTGCGCGCCGATCCCGAACAGCTGTTCCGCATCATCATGAATCTCGTGCGCAACGCGCGCCAGGCGATTGCCGCCACCGGCCGCGGCGGGCGCGTCACCATCTCGGCGCGCGAGGAGCGCGATGCCTGGTGGATCGAGGTCGCCGATACCGGCCCCGGCCTGCCGCAGAAGGCGCTCGACAACCTGTTCACCCCCTTCCAGGGCGGAACCCGCAAGGGCGGCACCGGGCTGGGGCTGGCCATCGCGGGCGAACTGGCGCGCGGCCACGGCGGCACGGTCACGCTGAAACGGACCGGCCCCGAAGGCACAGTCTTCGAGATCTGCCTTCCCAAGGGCGACGGCACCGTCTGAGCCCGCGGGCTCTCCGCCGCAGGCGTCCCGCAAGAATTTTCGTTTTTGGGGTTGCGGCTTCTCTCTGCTAACATTAAACCCCGCCACCAGTGGACCGATAGCTCAGCTGGATAGAGTACTTGACTACGAATCAAGGGGTCGGGGGTTCGAATCCTCCTCGGTCCGCCACTAGCCTCCGCCCGGGTTTCCAGACCCCAGGGCACCGAAGCCGGAGATGGCTTCACGGGGCGCACAGGCAGCTGTGCCGGATGGGATCCGGCGCGCAGTGGACCGATAGCTCAGCTGGATAGAGTACTTGACTACGAATCAAGGGGTCGGGGGTTCGAATCCTCCTCGGTCCGCCACTGCCTGCCCGTGTGCGGCTGGGCGGCTGCGGTTGTGCCGTATTCCATGCCGTGCTGCCGCGGCTGAGATCCAGGAAATTGGCGTTAAAATTTGCAGGCGGGCCGCCGCCGGACGGGCGCGATTCTCGCGATTTCTTGAATAAAATGGCTGCCGCCCGACGGCTGGTAAAAGAAATCTTCACTCTCGGACGTGCAGTTTGACGGCATTGGCCCAGATTTCTGCAAGAGTGGAGACTTTACTGTGATTTTTAAAAAGAAGCGCCGTGCCGCCGCGCAACAGGTCGATATGGACAAGGTGATTGCCGGCATGATCGACCGGACCCAGGCGACGATTCAATTCAAGCCGGACGGCACCATTCTGACCGCCAATGAGAATTTCCTGAATGCGCTGGGCTACCGGCTGGAAGAGATCCAGGGGCAGCACCACTCGATGTTCGTTGCGCCGGATCTTGCCAAAAGCAGCGGCTACCGCAATTTCTGGCAGGAGCTGGCGGGCGGGCGGGTGTTCACCGATCAATTTCCCCGAGTTACCAAGGATGGCGCGACCATCTGGATCCAGGCCACCTACGCCCCGGTGGAGGGGCCGGACGGCAAGGTGGAGCGGGTGGTGAAGGTCGCCACCGACGTCACTGCGCGCCGCCTCGGGCTGCAGGAAATCGCCCGCGGGCTCGACGCGATGAGCGCTGGCGATCTCGGCTACCGGGTGGAGATCTCCGATCAGGAGGACATCGGCGCGCTGGGCGAAGCCTTCAACCGCTCGGCCGAACAGCTGGATACAGCCGTCATCACCGTGAAGCAGGTCTCCGCCGCGGTAGAGCGCACCGCCGGCGAGATCGCGCAATCGGCGGGCGACCTCTCCCAGCGCACGGAAAGCCAGGCCGCCACATTGGAACAGACCGCCGCGGCGATCGAGGAGCTGGCCGCAACCGTCCGCTCCGCCGCCGACGGCGCCCGCAAGGTCGAAGGCATCGTCGGCGAGGCGCAGACCACGGCGGAGCGCAGCGGCCAGGTGGTGAGCGACGCGATCGCGGCGATGTCGCAGATCGAAGGCTCGTCCGAGGAGATTTCCAAGATCATCAGCGTGATTGACGATATCGCTTTCCAGACCAACCTGCTTGCCTTGAACGCGGGCGTCGAGGCCGCGAGGGCAGGGGAGGCCGGGCGCGGCTTTGCCGTTGTCGCTTCTGAGGTGCGCGCGCTGGCGCAGCGCTCGTCTGACGCGGCCGGGGAGATCAAGCAGCTTATCGGCCAGAGCAAGCAGCACGTTGTCAATGGGGTCGACCTGGTCGGCAAGTCGGGGACGGAACTGCAGGAGATCATCAAGTCCGTCGGCACGATCTCCTCGCACATCAGCGAAATCGCCTCCGGCGCCGCTGAGCAGTCGACCTCGCTCGGCGAGATTAACACCGGCGTCTCCCAGCTCGATCAGGTCACCCAGCAGAATGCGGCGATGGTGGAGCAGACGTCCGCTGCCAGCCAGACGCTCACCAGCGACGCGGGCCAGCTGATGCGCGAGGTCGGCAAATTCAAGACGGGCGCTGGCGCCACTTCTGCGCCTGTTGTGCAGCTGTCCCGCCCGGCACCGGCCGCCGGTGGCTCCCGGGAGCGCGCACCCGCAGCTGCAGTTGCCAATGGCCCGGCTCAAGCCCCGGCACCCGAAGTGCAGGGCTGGGAGGACTTCTGACCGCAAAGTCCGTGCATGAAGCCACGGAAAGGCGTGAGGGATGCGAGGCCGGCCCGCACCCTGTGGATTTTGTGCGGCTGCGCCGCCCCTGGCAACAAATGAAGGGCGGCGCCGCGGAAACAAGGGTCTTTTGCGGGCTGTGCGAGTCGCCCTTAGGGCGCCCCTCTTGTGCGCGTTAAGTCCGAGACCTCTATATCTGGTTTGGATTAAGGGAGCTAAGCCATCGGACTCCAGATTTTCCTGGCTCGCATTGGGTGGTCTCCATGGCAGGACCGCAGTTTTTTCTGTTTAAGCCGTTGATTATAAAGACACTTATCCATCATGCGGAAAAAAGCAGGAGGAACCTCAAAAAAGCGCTTGCGACTCTGTGCGACTAACCTTAGAACCCCCTTCACCGGCGGCGCTGAGGCGCTGCTGAGACACACCGGACGGGACGCTGAGCCAGGGATGGCGATGCAGGATCGGATCGGGAAACGCGGCGGAGAGGCGCCGGGACGGGCCGGA